>DATEGH010000175.1:0-25733 GCA_035280185.1 Terriglobales bacterium | reverse complement strand
TGAAGAATGCGGCGAACTGGGTGACGCAGCAGATTGCTCTTATGCTGTTCCAAGCTCAGGGCCGGCGACTTTAACCGATTATGGGATTCCGCTGGCCAGAGTCCAAGTGCGCAAAACTTGGGGGTGCTGCCGCAGGTGAATAAAGTCTGTGCAGGGTCAAACGGCGGCGTGACCCGAGGGTGCTTTCCTCAACTTGGTCACATTGGCTGATCCTAGTCAGACAAGATTCAGCGTTGCCACAGAACTTGGTTAGCTTCGATCGGAACCGACGCTGCCGCATGGCTTGGAATCACCCGCGCCGTGTAATCGCCGGCCGGCCGAACCGCCGGTACAAGGGATGTGTACAAACTGAACCCAGGTGGAGCATGGAGTGCCTTCACGAACTTCATCTTCTGCCGAAAAGCTTCTCCATGGTCGCGCGCCTCAGCGTAAAGCTCGATCTCTACATCATTTTGATTAAGCTCGCCGAGAAAGACCTCGACATTAAAGATGTAATTGTTTTCATCGCGCTTGACGGCGACCTGGCCGAAACGCAAACTTGACCAATGCTGCGAAACCGATCTCGACCATTCTGATATCTCGAGCCCCAGCGCACTCCCATTCATCGTGCGCTGGCGGTAGGCTGCGGCCGCCGGTAGGTAGTACTTCTCCGCATACTCGCGTACCGCACGATTTGACGAAAACTGCGGCGTCAACTGCACCATACTCGCGCGCATTTTGCTCACCCAGGTCGTGGGAATGCCGCGTTCGTCACGAGTGTAGAAGGCGGGGAGGACTTCTTCTTCCAGAAGTTTGTACAACGCGCCTGCCTCGTGCGCGTCCCAGGCTTCATCGTCCCCGTGTTCCTTTCCATCGCCAATAGCCCAGCCCAGTTGAGGAGAATAGGCTTCCGCCCACCAGCCATCCAGCTCAGATAGGTTCAGCCCTCCGTTGACGAGCACTTTCATGCCACTGGTGCCGGATGCCTCCCACGGGCGCCGTGGCGTGTTCAACCAAAGATCGACGCCTTGAACCAGATGTGAGGTGAGCAGCAGATCGTAGTCGCTGAGGAAGACCACGCGTCCGCGAACATCAGGCCGCTCTATAAAGTCATTCCATTGCTTGATCATTGCCTGACCACTCTGGTCTTGTGGATGCGCCTTTCCAGCAAGGACAAGCTGGACGGGGCGCTCACGGTTCGTGAGCAGGCGAACCAGGCGTTCCGGATCATGAAGAAGCAAATTGGGACGCTTGTAAGTGGCGAACCGGCGTGCAAAGCTGATGGTTAACGCGTGCGGATCGAAAATAGACTTGGCTTCAGCAATTTGCCCTCGTGGCACTCCCTGAAGGGCTCGCTGTCGTGACCACCGTTGGCGCACATAATCCACCAACGTATGGCTCCTCTTCGTCCGCAGATCCCACAATCGCTGGTCACTCACGCTGTTTAGGTGCTCGATGCTCTCCATGGTTCCGCGCCAGCGCTCTGTACCACACATCTTCGTCCAGAGCTCGTCCGCGTCTGCAGAATCCCATGTTGGAACATGAATGCCGTTTGTCACGTGGCCCACTGGGACTTCATCTTCCGGCCAACGCGGAAAGAGTGTCTGAAAGATCCTTCTGCTCACCATTCCATGCAAACGGCTAACCCCATTAACATGGCAGCTCCCTCGCAGCGCGAGATAAGCCATGTTGAAGAGTTCGAAGCGATCGAGCGGATTACTTCTTCCTAGAGCCATGAGTTCGGGAAATTCAATCTTCAGTTCCTGCTCCGCATACCTTCCGAGATATTGCCGCATCAAGTCCGCCGGAAAACGGTCGAATCCGGCTTCGACGGGCGTGTGTGTGGTGAACAAATTTCCCGCCCGAGTAACTGTTAGCCCAACCTCGAACGGCTGGGCATGCTGGTCCATGTAACCGCGAGCGCGCTCCAGCACGCCGAATGCGGCGTGCCCCTCGTTGAAATGGCAAACCTCGGGGCGAAGGCCAAGAGCGGCTAACAGTTTCCAGCCCGCGATTCCTAACACGATCTCCTGCTGGAGCCGTGTCTCCAATCCTCCACCGTACAACGCGCTCGCAATCCCCCGGTGCGTGGGCAGATTCGCAGAATCGTTGGTATCGAGCAGGTACAGCTTCGTTCTTCCCACATGCGCTTGCCATGCGCGCACCCAGAGTGTCGTTTCAAACAAATGGAGCGGAATTCGTAACCACTCCCCGGCTGCATCTCGAAGTGGTTCAATAGGCAGTTGCCCGGGATCGTTGTATGGATAAAGAGCTCTCTGAAAACCGTTACGATCAAATTCCTGGCGGAAGTATCCCTGCTGGTAGAGCAATCCGATGCCAACAACTGGCACGCCCAAATCGCTGGCAGCCTTGAGCTGATCTCCGGCGACGTTGCCGAGGCCTCCGGAGTAGATCGGGAGCGCTTCGCTCAGCATAAACTCCATGCTGAAATAGGCAACGCCTGAGAGAGCAGAGTCGGCGTGAGCAGTTTGAAACCATGTGGTCCTATCCTCAGACTCGCGTTTCCGGGCAAGCATCTGCTCGATTTTTTTGCGAAATGCGGAATCGGCGCATGCATTCAGGACTTGTTGTCGTGACGCCGTCTGTAGCACAACCCACGGATTCTGTGTCAGCTTCCAGAGTTCCGCATCGACTTCTTCCCAGAGCTCATCGGTCGAATGGTTCCAGGACCAGCGCAAGTCCAAAGCCAATTCGTTGAGAGCAGCAACCACAGATTCCGTTTTGACACTGTCTGTCACGATTGTGATCTTGCCGTTCGAGTTTTCAGGCCGCACTCCGGCGCGCAGCGCTAATTGCGCTGCGAACGATCTGCTGCGCCTCCTCTTGAATTCGGTGCAGGTGGTCTTTCCCTCGGAAACTCTCAGCGTAGATCTTGTAAATCTCTTCGGTGCCCGACGGCCGAGCAGCAAACCATCCACCCGCTGCGATTACCTTCACACCTCCGATCGCTGCGCCATTTCCTGAAGCGGTGGTGAGTATCTTCTCGATCGGTTCTCCGCCAAGTTCGGCAATCTGCAAATGTTCTGGCGAAAGTCCTTCGAGAGCGGCCTTCTCTTCCAGGGTGGCGGGCGCTTCAATGCGCTCATAAACAGGATCGCCGAGTTTGCGCGTGAGCTCGATATAGATTTCGCCTGGGTCTCGTCCCAACTTGGCGGTGATCTCGGCTGAAAGTAGAGCCGCGATGATTCCATCTTTATCGCTAGTCCATACTGTCCCGTCTTGGCGCAGAAACGAAGCTCCGGCGCTCTCTTCACCACTGAAGCCCAGAGAGCCGTCTAATAAGCCGGGGACGAACCATTTGAAACCGACCGGCACCTCATACAGTGTTCTTCCCAATTCGGCGACGACACGGTCAATGATGCTGCTGCTGACGACGGTCTTTCCGATCGCGATATCACGACGCCATGCTGCCCGGCTTGACAAGAGATGCTGGATACAAACCGCAAGATAGTGATTCGGCGGCATAAGGCCTGTGCTTTTCGTGACCACGCCATGCCGATCATGGTCGGTGTCGCAGGCAAATGCGATATCGAATTTGTCTTTCAGTGCGACTAGTGAACGCATGGCATAAGGAGATGAGGGGTCCATACGAATCCGACCATCCCAATCCAGCGTCATGAAGCGAAACGTCGGATCGACAGTCTTGTTCACAACGGTCAGATTCAGTCCATAGCGTTCAGCTATGCGCGGCCAATAGTGAACACCCGCCCCGCCTAGCGGATCGACGCCCAGTCTCAGACTCTCGCCGCGAATCGCATCTATGTCGAGGACGTTTCCCAGATCATTGACATACGCAGTGACATAGTCTTGTCTGTGCGTCGTAGCAGCTTTCAGTGCCCGCTCGAACGGGACGCGCTTGACGCCTCGCAGCGCATTCGCAAGATAATCATTCGCTTTGGTTTGAATCCAACCGGTCGTTTCCTTGTCGGCAGGTCCACCGGTCGGTGGGTTGTATTTGAAGCCGCCATCTTCAGGAGGATTGTGAGAAGGCGTAATCACGATTCCATCAGCAAGTCCGGTTTTCCGCCCTCGGTTGTAAGTGAGAATCGCGTGCGAAACCGCGGGAGTCGGCGTGTACTCCTCGATGGACCCGATCATGGTGTCAACGTTGTTGGCGGCTAAAACTTCGAGTGCACTGGCATAAGCCGGTTCCGAAAGAGCATGGGTGTCCTTGCCCAGAAACAGGGGTCCCTGGATTTTCATCTGCTTGCGATAAGCACAGATCGCCTGAGTGATCGCAAGGATATGTGCCTCGTTGAAAGTCTGATTGAAAGAAGAGCCGCGATGGCCCGAGGTCCCGAAGATGACGCGTTGTTCTGCGAGACTAGGATCAGGAGATCCCGTGTAATAGGCGGTCAACAGTTTCGGCACGTTTACAAGTTTTGAAGCTTCGGGAGTCGTTCCGGCGAGCGGGTCTAATTCCATGCCATCTTCCTCCGGCATCGCGAAGGCTGTATCACGCTTGATAGTTCATCGTGAAATTTGAATCTGGTGAACTCGGTTCACGATTCATTCGTTTTGCGATCATTGGGCCTAGTCACACCGGCTTTGCGACGCTAGGAGCGGCAAACAAACCTGTTTTGAGCGCAATAGTATCCGTTTAGATAGGAGCCTAG
The DNA here is from genome assembly GCA_035280185.1 of Terriglobales bacterium. Taxonomy (GTDB): domain Bacteria; phylum Acidobacteriota; class Terriglobia; order Terriglobales; family Acidobacteriaceae; genus Angelobacter. The sequence goes on along the minus strand of DATEGH010000175.1, from coordinate 21,117 downwards.
GCGGATCCAGTTTTTATCCCCGCTTGAGGTTAAACCGCTCGCTTGCTATATCAAAGCGCGACAGCTGCCAGTTTCGGATTGGGTATCGTCGAGAGTGCATCGCTGCAGGGGAACGTGTCTGCCAACGTCTTGTCCAGTCCTTTCTCCCGATAGGGCTTGTCCACTGGTAGAGGCGCGAGCTGCGCATTGCGACTTGTTGTCTCTGACCGCGTCTGTTTTTCCTTGGTTAAACCCTCCGCGGCAATCGGGGAGGATTGCGGCCACGCGATCGTCAAAAGAAATGCGCTGTCCGTAGCGCTTTCTACATCGTGAACGATATCGCGCTCCAGGGTCAGCATCTCGCCGGCAGAAAGTTCGATGGACTGCTCCGGCGTCCGAAAGTTGATCTGTCCGCTCAAAGCGTGGACGGAGATGCGGCCCTCGGTTCGGTGCTGCACCAGCTTTCCACCCGTATTCATCACCACTAGCACAATTCGGAAGTCCGGATATTTCGCCAGCGTTTTAGCTGTGTGCCCTGACTGCCAGCGGCCTTCTAACTTGAGCTGCCGAATTTCCTGTTCCAAATTGAACTTCAGCAACGGTGCAGCCAAGACTCCTACCTCGTGTTCACGCCCGCTTTGCGCTTTCGCTTGAACCGCCATGATCTCTCTTCCTCCTTACCTGAGGCTCACATCCAGACTACGCTCTACGCCACTGACTTGTGCTTCGTGCCGGCTTTGAGCCGGGATTGTAGAAACTCGTTCAAAGCCACGGCGTTGTTATGCTCCGCGTCATGCGAGCTGTAGATGAGAGTCACCGTCCCATGATGCGCAGCATCCAGAATGGACTGCCATGCGCTAGGATTGGATTCAAGCTCCACGAAATATCGGCGGCGAAACTCGTTCCACTTGCCGGGATCGTGACTGAACCATTTGCGCAGTTCGGTGCTGGGAGCGACGTTCTTGTCCCAACTTTCGATTTTGAGGGATTCCTTTTTTATACCTCGCGGCCAGAGTCTTTCCACCAGAATGCGAGTTCCGTCATCGTGGGTGGCGGGATCGTATGCGCGTTTCAGATTGATCATTCGCGACCTCCTCTCTCGAATCTGATTCTAGTTAGATGATCAACCCGCCGCTGGCCTCTGGCAGTGATAGAAGTCACAGGCCAGCTACAGAATTAGGATGCTCTTCTATTCGGCTGCACGGGCATTGCCCGCTAGCGCAACGAAGAGATGCTTGAGTGTAGGGAGGATCACACCCGAAACAGAGCCGGATGATCCACGGACCTCTCCCCTGGCAGCGCGACTGCGAAGAGAGCGTCCTGCATGCTTTCGGATTCGCTGTAGACAAAGCGATTTGAAAGAGATCAGCGATGTTGCACTCAGGATAGGTGGTCCTCTGGGCATCATCGAGCGCATTCGCTTCTCAGGCTGTGTCTTAAGTCAATAGCGTTTAAAATCGTACTTCCCATGTCGGCTGAACAAGTCCTCCGGAAAGTACAGTTGTTCTCCAATCTATCGGAGATGGAGATCCATGCTGTGAGCTCGCGAGCGACGGCGAAACGATACTCTGCGGGCAGCACAATCTTCTCTGAAGGTGACCCCTGCGAAGGTTTGCATGTAATCGCCGAGGGCAGGCTGCGCATCTTCAAGATTTCCGGTAATGGGCGCGAACAGATCCTGGCGGAAGAAGGGCCAGGCGCATCGGTGGCGGAGTTGCCGGTTTTTGACGGCGGACCATACCCGGCTTCCGCTGTAGCGGTAACGGATTGCGAAACGATCTTTTTGTCGCGCAGGGATTTTCGCGCCATCTGCATGGAACATCCCGAGGTCACGTTGAAGGTGTTGATGGTCGTTGGTCATCGTCTGCGTTCGCTGGTCGGCATCATTGAAGAGCTCTCCTTCACGACTGTACGTCAGCGGCTGATTGCGCTGCTTTTGAGAGCCGCCCACGAGCACGGACGCAAGACCTGGGCAGGAATCGAATTCGAGCTGGGCGAAACCCATCATGAGGTGGCCAATCGCATCGGTACCGTGCGCGAGCTCATCTCGCGAAACCTGGCCCGGTTACAGGCGGAAAATCTTGTCATCAGCGATGGTCGGCACATCGTCATTCCCGATCTCGCCGCCCTGCAGGCTCAGCAGGAAACCGATGGCGCGTGAGAATCGTTTGTTTGTGTGACTCAAGTCACTGATCTGGCCCGGTCGGAGCCCCTAAGCTTGATTCCAGCAAGGGGGGCCTTATGAAAATTTCAGCCGAAACAACGGTTCGCGACATCGCCCGCGAACAGCCATCCAGCGTGCGTATCTTCGAGAAGGCCGGAGTGGACTACTGCTGCGGGGGAGCGCGCTCGCTGCATTCGGTTTGCGAGTCGCAGAATCTCAACTACGATGAGCTGCTGGCTCGCCTGGAAGCAGCGTCGGCGGAAGCGCAATCCGGAACTTCCGGCGAGCAGGACTGGAATTTCGCGTCACTGGCCGAACTCACCAAGCACATCGTCGATCGTCATCACGAGTACGTGCGCGAAGAAACGCCGAGACTCGAAGCCCTGATCCAAAAAGTCTGTCTGCGACACGGAGACACACGCCCGGAGCTCGCCTCAGTAAAGGCGTTGTTTGAGGATTTGAGCGCAGAGATGTCCTCGCACATGCTGAAGGAGGAACAGGTGTTGTTTCCGTACATCGAGCGCATGGAGAGCGCAGTGCAGGCGGGCAAGAAAGCGCCTCCCGCATTTTTTGGCACGGTGAAAAATCCAGTGCGAGCGATGATGAACGAACATGACGCCGCCGGCGAGTTGATGAAGAAAATTCGTCTGTTAACCGGGAACTACACGCCGCCGGAGAATGCCTGTCCGACTTTCCGCTCAACCCTCAGCGGACTCGAAGAGTTCGAGCGCGATCTTCACCAGCACGTTCACCTGGAGAACAACATTTTGTTTCCGAGGGCGGTGAAGATGGAACAGCCGAACCAGGGCTGATCGGCACGAACAAGACAGAACTTCATTGCGGAGCCGAGCGTGCGGACAATCGATGCGCGCAGACTCTCGCGCTCTGCTATTCGCGGGTCGGCCTGCTGCAGGGCTAACGGGCGGTTTTTTGATTAAAAGTCGCTTAGCCCTCCCGTGTTCCTGGCAGCGCGTAGAGCGTTAAGGATGGCAATGAGATCGAGCGCTTCCTGAGCGATCGCGCCGGGCAGAGGAGGCAGATATCCAAGCGCAGCAAATATCATTCCTACTCCGCTGAGGGCCATACCTCCAATGGCTGTTTGCAGAGCGATCGAGCGTGTCCGCCGGGCAATGTGCATCAATTCATCCACTTTGCGCAGCGATGAATCCATGACCACGGCGTCGGCGGCTTCGGCTGTCACGCCGCTGTTCTGCCCTCCAAGAGCTACGCTGGAGGTTGCTGCCAACATGGCTGGCGCATCATTGATCCCGTCACCGACGAAAAGAGTGCTACGGCTAGCGGCCTCGTCGCGAACGAGCTTGAGCTTCTCTTCCGGGCTGGCACTTGCATAAACCTGCTCAATGCCAACCATGTGTGCCAGACGCTCAACCTCTGGGCGGCGATCCCCGGAAAGCAGGATCACCTTTCGAGCTTGATGCTGTGGCTGGAGATGTCCAATGAAAGAGCGACTCTCGGCCCTGGGTTCATCATGGAATCGAAACAAGGCGGCAAACGCTCCGTCCACGAAGACGAGACACTCAAGTCCAGTCTCGGCAGCGGGCAATGAATCACCGGATACCAGTTTGCGTTCGATCGCCTGCTTTCTTCCGGTTATCAGAACCTTGTGGCCATCAACTGATCCCGCCAGCCCCTCTCCGGGCCGCTCGCTCACGCCAGCCGGTATGCTTGTCCCCAAGCCGCGTTTTCTGGCTGCATCCAGCACCGCCTGTCCAAGCGGGTGGCGGGAGTATCGTTCGAGACTTGCCGCATAACTCAATGCCAGAGATTCATCTACTCCCTGCTCGCCGACAATTTCCGTGAGCAGCGGACGTCCATAGGTCAGCGTGCCGGTTTTATCGAAAACAAATGTTTGTGACCGCCCGATTTGTTCGATAACGCTGGGATTCTTGATGATGACCCCGCGACGTGCCGCCACCGAAATCCCGCCAATGATGGCGACCGGAATGCCGATCAGCAGCGGACACGGCGTCGCAATCACCACCACCGCGAGGAACCGCTCTGAACTTCCACTGAGAATCCAACCGAGTGAGCCCACCAGCAAGGCCAGGGGCGTGTACCACCCGCCGAGCCGGTCCGCCAGACGGCGCATGGGAGGCCGATTCTGTTCCGCTTCAGAAACCACGCGCAATATCCGCGCATAGCGTGAGTCGTCAGCGGGATGAGAGGCGCGGATTCTCAGCACTGCATCCTGGTTAACCGCGCCCGATAATACCTGGGCACCCGGAGCTTTAGAAATCTCAAATGGCTCTCCAGTGAGATACGACTCATCCATTCTCCCGTGGCCAGCCACAACTTCACCATCCACGGGACAGACTTCATGCGGGAAAATTTCCAGCAGGTCGCCGGGAACGATCGCATCAATCGGTACCGCAGCGAGTGCACCGTCAGTGACTCGATGTGCTACGGTCGGCATCCTGCGGGCGAGTGCGCGAAGAGCGGAGGAGGCCCTGTGCGTTGCATATTGTTCCAGAGCTGAACCTCCGGAAAGCATCAGCACAACAATCGAGCCGACCAGGTATTGTTCAAGCAGCACTGCGGTGACAATAGAAATTCCCGCGAGCCAGTCTGACCCGAAATGAAGATGGAATGCCTCTCGCGCCAGACTCGCCAAAAGGGGAACGCCACCTGCGACCAAGGCCAAGTAAAGAGGTACAGCTTCAAACCGCGGAACTCTCCATAGATATCGCAGGAGTAAGTAAGCGACGATCGCCGCCAGAGTAAACAAGGCAATAGGCAGCTCCTTGCCGTACTCCAGCCAGATATTCTCGAAGTAAGGAGGCCGAGTCTGCCGGTGGAAACTAGCTTGGAGTGGCGAATCCGGTCGTGTTGGAGCTTGGGTGGACGGCATGCGGAGAAAATCTGCCCGGGATCAGAACTGCTAAGTCATTCCAACAAAGATATAAAGATGAAGTGGCTACCGTCTGGCCGTCCAAAATGAAGAAGTTCAGTACACCGGTTTGCGGTGTCCTGGCTCGCCTTGCTCACTCGTCTCCGGACGGTTAAACAGATCTTTGATGGATTGTCGCATCACCTGTCCGTTGACAACGGAAATCGACGTGGTCAGCGGAATCCCCTTGGGGCAGATCTGCACGCAGTTTTGCGCATACGCGCATTCGTGAATACCGCCGTCGCCCATCATCGCGTGCAGCCGATCGCTCTTCAGCGATTTTCCCGTCGGATGCTCATTGAAGAGGCGCACTTGGTTGATAATTGCCGCGCCGACAAAGCTGGTGGATTCTGTCACCTGTGGGCACACTTCCAGACATAGGCAGCAGGAGATACAACGGGAGAGCGGGTACATCATCTCCTGTGTGCGCTGTTCGAGGCGTGGGCCCGGACCTAAGTCATACGTGCCATCTAGCGGGACCCAGGCTTTAACCCGCTTGAGGTTTTCAAACAGCACGCTCCGATCCACCATCAGATCGCGAACCACAGGAAACCGGGACAGAGGTTCCAGGCGAATCGGCCATTCCAGCTTGTTGATGAGAGAGGAGCAGGCCATGGCCGAACGTCCATTGATCACCATCGCGCAGGAACCGCATACCTCCTCCAGGCAGTTGGAGTCATAGGCGATCGGAGCCGTCGACCTTCCAAATCGATCCACAGGATTGGCGGCAATCTGCATCAACGAACTGATGACGTTCATGCCTGGTCGCCAGGCCAGATCGAACTCTTCCCAAAATGGTTTCGTTTCGGGAGCACGCTGGCGTTTGATGATGAACCTGACCGTCTTATCCAGCATTCATTCTTCTCTTCCGTTGTCTCACTGCACAATCCAGATAGTGAATCCCTTGGCGTGACGAACGAGCTGTTCGGTCAAATCGCCGCCGGTCAGCTCTCGAAACCAGGAATGTGTGGCATGACCGAGCACAATAGTCTGACAACGTTTGCGTTTGCACTCCTGGAGCACCGCATCCACAGCATGGCTGGCATCAGCCGGATCTGAAAAGCTCACATCAACGCAGTTTTTGGGAACGCCCGCCGCGCGCAACACCTGTGTAGCGCGATCGAGGAGCGGTTTAGCCGCCACTTGCGCCTTTGCGATCCACTGCTTCTGCTCACGTCCAAGCTGCGACTCCAGCTTCTCTTCTGTGCGCGGATTCTCCGAACCGCCAAACTCCAGCAACGCCGGCGGAAGCGCATGGAGAAGATACAGAAGATGCACATCAATGTGACGTCGGCCGACGATCCTGCCGAGATACCGCTGAGCGCGCTCCGTCGCAGGTGAGGAATCAACCACTAACAACAGGCGCTCAGTTGATTTGGTCGTCTTCTTCGCGGGCACCGCAGGTCTCTTTCCCAGATTGAAACTCATTTGTGGAAACTCTCAAACGATTCACGCGGCTGAAGAAAAGGCAACAGGCGTTTTTAGATCGCAGCGCGAACGCCACTGTCGATCATAGTCCAGAAGCAGAGGTGAAAAACAAGGTTGAAGAGTTCATGCAGTAGCACTGAGCAGAAGCGAGAGCTACAATTATCAGTCTCGTCTGCGATTAAATCCGGCGGGCCGAAGAGTTGCACATGACGCTGTGGGCGCTTGGCGTTTATTTCGCACTCGTTCTCTTCGTGGTCATCACGATGCTGGCGGTTTCCTACGTACTCGGCCAGCGTCATCGCGAACCGGCCACCGATTCTCCCTATGAATCCGGGATTGTCTCCACGGGCTCGGCTCATGTGCGGCTCTCCGCCAAGTTTTATTTGATCGCCATGTTTTTTGTCATCTTCGATCTCGAAGCGGTCTTCATTTTTTCCTGGGCGGTTGCAGGGCGCGACCTTGGCTGGTCGGGATACTGGGAAGTTCTCACTTTCGTCGGCGTGCTGGTCATTTCTCTGGTTTACCTGTGGCGGGTCGGGGCACTGGATTGGGGTTCGCTGCGTCGCCACGCTAAATAGCACTTCATGTCATCATCCGTGACTAACCCGAGCCAGACGCAACGGCTGCTGCAATCGCACGTAGACGGTTGGGAAACTGAGGTGCGGCGCAGCCTGGTGCTGGCGCGTCTGCAGGACCTGCTCGCCTGGGGGCGCAAAAACTCCATTTGGCCGTTCAATTTTGGGCTGTCGTGCTGTTATGTGGAACTCGCCACCAGCATCACCAGCAAGTACGACGTCGCGCGCTTCGGCGCGGAGGTCATTCGCAGCACTCCCCGAGAAGCGGACCTGATGGTGATCGCCGGGACCGTGTTCATCAAGATGGCGCCCATCATTCAGCGGCTTTACGAACAGATGATGGAGCCGCGCTGGGTCATTTCCATGGGTTCGTGCGCCAATTCCGGCGGCATGTACGACATCTACAGCGTGGTTCAGGGCGTGGATAAATTTCTGCCGGTAGATGTTTATGTCCCCGGCTGCCCGCCCCGCCCGGATGCGTTCATGGAAGGGCTGCTCTTACTGCAGAACATGGTCGGAAAAGAGCGCCGCCCGCTCACATGGGTTGCGGGCGCGCAGCAGGTCGAGCGCCCGCCTATGCCTTCCTTGCGCGATCTGAAACGTCCCGGACGCGAGAAGCAGACGGTGCTACGGCCGCCCGACGAGGTGTGACCCGAAATGGAACTGGCAGTCCAAGGCGATGTTGCGCAGGAAGTACAGGAAAGGTTCCCGGATGTGCAGGTCGCCGCGCAAAATACTCACGACCTTATCCCCACGTTTTGGACTCCGCCCGCTCGCATCCGCGAGCTAACGCAATATCTGAAAACCGAGATTACGCAGCCGTACACGATGCTCTACGACCTTACCGCGATCGATGAGCGCGTGCGCGTGCACCGGGCAGGACAGCCGCCCAGCGACTTCACCGTGGTCTATCACCTGTTATCGTTCGATCGCAATCAGTACGTTCGCATCAAAGCGGCGCTGCCGGAAGCGAACCCTGTTCTGCCCTCGGTGACTCCGGTTTGGCCGGCGGCAAACTGGTACGAGCGCGAAGCTTGGGATCTGTTCGGCATCCGCTTCGACGGGCATCCGCACCTGGAACGGCTGATCATGCCGAAGACCTGGGTCGGTCATCCGTTGCGCAAAGATCATCCTGCGCGCGCGACCGAAATGGGGCCATTCCAACTTTCCGAACAGAAGGAGGAGCGCGAGCAGGAAGCTCTACGCTTCAACCCGGAGGCCTGGGGTATGCGCCGAGGCCGGGACGGCACAGACTTTCTTTTTTTGAATGTTGGGCCGCAGCATCCTGGCACTCACGGCGTACTGCGCATCGTGCTGCAGTTGGACGGCGAAGAGATCGTCGATGCTGTTCCCGAAATCGGGTACCACCATCGCGGTGCCGAGAAGATGGGCGAGCGCCAGAGTTGGCACACTTACATCCCATACACCGACCGCATCGACTATCTCGGCGGTGTCATGAACAATCTCGCTTACCTGACTGCTATCGAGAAACTCGCAGGCATCGCGGTGCCACCGCGCGCGCAGGTAATCCGCGTAATGCTGGCGGAGTTGTTTCGCATCATCAGCCACCTGGTCTGGTACGGCACCTTTGCGCAGGATTTGGGCCAGTTGTCGCCTGTCTTTTACACCTTCAATGATCGCGAGCGCGCGTTCAGTCTGATCGAAGCAATTTGCGGGGCGCGCATGCATCCCAACTGGTTCCGCATCGGAGGCGTGGCCCAGGATCTCCCGCACGGCTGGGACAAGATGATGCGCGATTTCATCGCCTATCTGCCGCCGCGACTGCGTGAGTACGATCGCGAGGTGTTAGCCAATGGTCTTTTTCGAGCGCGCACGGTCGGCGTTGGCGAGTGCACGACCGAAGAAGCGGTGGAATGGGGGTTAACCGGTCCTAACCTGCGCGCCACCGGCTTCGGTTGGGATTTTCGCAAGAAGCAGCCGTACTCGGGTTACGAGAACTTCGAGTTCGAGATCCCCACTGCTCAAAACGGCGATTGCTTTGATCGCGCACTGGTGCGCGTCGAAGAGATGCGCCAGAGTCTGCGCATCATTCAACAGTGCGTCGATCACATGCCGGAAGGACCGTACAAATCCCTGAACCCGTTGGCCTCTCCACCGCTCAAAGAACGCACCATGCACGACATTGAAACGCTGATCACGCATTTCCTGAGCGTTGGCTGGGGACCGGTGATACCACCCGGAGAAGCTCTGGGAGCCATTGAAGCAACCAAAGGGAACAACGGTTACTACCTGGTGAGCGATGGCGGAACCACCTCGTATCGCACGCGCATTCGCACGCCTTCGTTCCCCCATATGCAGATGTTGCCGTTGCTGGTCCGCGGACGCATGATTCCGGACCTGCTCGCCGTACTAGGCAGTCTGGATTACGTGCTGGCGGATATAGATCGTTAAAAGGTTAAGCATGCTGACGCGCGAGGAACAACAGGAGATCGAGGCTGAGCTGTCACGGTATCCGTCGAAGCAAGCTGTGTGTATCGACGCGATGAAAATCGTGCAGCGGCGTCGTGGCTGGGTCTCGGATGAAAGCCTTCGCGATATCGCCGCGCTGCTGGAAATGTCGCCGGCCGATTTGGACGGAGTCGCTACCTTCTACAACCTGATTTTCCGCAAACCGGTCGGAAGGCACGTGATCCTGCTCTGCAACAGCGTGAGCTGCTGGATCATGCGCTACGAGCAATTGCGCGAGAGCCTGGGCCGCCATCTCGGGATCCAATTTGGGGAAACCACGCCGGATGGACGCTTCACGCTGCTGCCGATCGTCTGCCTGGGAGCGTGTGACCGCGCTCCTGTGCTGATGGTCGACCAAGATCTGCACACGGACGTTTCGCCGGATAGAGTTCAGAGCATTCTGGAGAACTATCGCTGATCATGCCCACAGAGAGACCGCTTACCAAAGACATCAAAGCCGATGGCGAAGCGCTCACCCTGCCTGAGTACCAGCAGGCCGGCGGCTATGTGGGCGCGCGCGCTGCGCTGCACATGCCGCCTAGGGAGATCACCGATCTGGTTACCAAATCGGGACTGCGCGGGCGGGGCGGGGCCGGATTTCCCACCGGCTCCAAGTGGAGCTTTGTTCCCATGGGGGACAACGCTCCACATCCGAAATACCTGGTGGCCAATGCCGATGAGATGGAGCCCGGCACCTTCAAGGACCGCTATCTGATGGAAGGCAACCCGCACCAGCTGATTGAAGGCATGATCATCGCTGCGCGTGCCATCGAAGCTGACGTCGCCTACATCTTCCTGCGCGCAGAGTATGTGCTGTCCGCACAGAGAATCGAGCGGGCGCGCGCGGAAGCTTATGCTGCCGGTCATCTAGGCAAAAATATTTTCGGGTCGAGTATCGATTTAGAACTGCATCTGCATCTCAGCGGCGGCCGCTACATGTGCGGCGAAGAGACCGGACTGCTGAATGCCCTCGAAGGCAAACGCGCCAACCCGCGAACCAAACCGCCGTTTCCGCAGACTTCCGGCCTCTGGGGCAAGCCTACGATCGTGCAGAACGTGGAGACCTTGTGCAACCTGCCGCACATCGTCAATCACGGATCGAATTGGTTCAAAGCTCTGAGCCGCACCAGCGATGCCGGCACGAAGCTCTATGGCGCCAGCGGAAAAGTGAAGCGACCGGGATTGTGGGAGCTGCCCATGGGCATCAGCATTCGCGAACTTCTGGAAGAACATGCCGGCGGCATGCGAGACGGAGTGAAGTTCCGCGGCCTGCTCCCCGGTGGTGCTTCCACCGATTTTCTTACCGAAGAGCACCTCGACGTGAAGATGGACTTCACCGAAGTGCAGAAGGTCGGCAGCCGCATGGGCACGGGCACGATGATCGTGCTTGATGATCAGACCTGCCCGGTGGGCATGGTCTGGAATCTGGAGGACTTCTTCGCTCAGGAATCATGCGGATGGTGCACGCCTTGCTGGAGCGGTTTGCGATGGGCGGAACGGATCCTTGCGGCTTTTGAGGAGGGTAAAGGGAACGAAGCTGATTTGGAGAAGCTGGAGTGGATTACCAGATTCTGCGCCCCCGGTCATACCTTTTGCGCCTTAGCGCCGGGCGCGGCCGAACCCTTGCAGAGCGCGCTGAAATACTTTCGCGACGATTTCCTGCGCCATGTTCGCGAGAAGCGCTGCCCCTGGAGATAAGCGTTGGCGACCATCTACATCGACGACCGCCCGTTTGCAGCCGATGCCACGCAGAACTTGTTGCATGTCTGCCTTTCGCTCGGGTTCAATCTGCCGTACTTCTGCTGGCATCCCGCTTTGGGATCGGTGGGGGCCTGCCGGCAGTGCGCCGTGAAACAATTCCGCAACCCGGAGGACAAGCACGGGAAACTCGTGATGGCCTGCATGACTCCTGCGGCTGAAGGCACGCGCATTTCGATCGAAGATGCGGAAGCAGTTGCCTTTCGCGCCGGAATCATTGAAGGCATGATGCAGAATCATCCGCACGATTGCCCGGTCTGCGATGAAGGCGGTGAGTGCCATCTTCAGGATATGACGGTGATGACCGGGCACGACTACCGCCGCTATAACTTTCGCAAGCGCACCTTCCGCAATCAGTATCTCGGGCCCTTCGTCAATCACGAGATGAATCGCTGCATCCAGTGTTATCGCTGCGTGCGCTTCTATCGTGAATATGCAGGCGGACGCGATTTCAATGTGTTTGGCATACGCAATCTCGCCTACTTCGGTCGCGAACAGGATGGGGTGCTGGAAAGCGAGTTCGCCGGCAACCTCGATGAGGTTTGCCCAACCGGTGTGTTCACCGACGCTACGCACAAGCGGCACTACACGCGTAAATGGGACCTGCAGTTTTCTCCCTCGGTCTGCGTGCATTGCGGACTCGGCTGCAACATCAGTCCAGGGGAGCGCTATGGAACGTTGCGGCGCATCGTGAACCGCTACCACGGCGACATCAACGGTTATTTCCTTTGCGACCGTGGACGCTATGGCTATGAATTTGTGAATAGCGAAGCCCGTATTCGGCATCCGGAGCTGAAACGCGATGGGCAGGCGCAGGTAGGCTGCAAAGAGGATGCGGTCCGCCACCTGGGAGCGCTGCTGGCGAATGGTTCCAAATTGGGAATCGGATCTCCGCGCGCTTCGCTGGAGGCGAATTTCTCTTTGCGTGCCGCCGTTGGCTCGGAGCGTTTTTATGCCGGGATTCCCCAAAGCGAGTTGAGTTTGTTGCAAGAGCTGATCGCGATTCTGCGGAACACCCCCGGAGTCCTGGCCAGTTTGCAGCAGGTGGAAAGCTCGGATGCGGTGCTCGTGCTGGGGGAGGACGTGCCGAACTATGCGCCGCGCATGGCTCTTAGTTTGCGCCAGGCGGTGCGCCAGCAGCCCATGCAGGAGACCGACCGGCTCAAGATCCCGCGCTGGTTGGATCACGCTGTGCGCGAAGCCGTTCAGGATCGCCAGGGTCCGCTATTCATCGCCACTCCAGTGGAGACTCGTCTCGACGATGTAGCCACCGAGATCTACCATGCCGCTCCTGATGACATTGCGCGACTCGGCTTTGCTGTGGCTCACGCTGCGGACGGCAAGGCTCCCGCAGTCGAAGGTTTATCTCAGGAACTCGCGTCGTTGGCGCAGCGGATTGCCGAATCGCTGCGTGCTGCGGAGCGACCGCTGGTAATTTCCGGACTGGGTTGCCGCAGCCAAGCTGTCCTGCTTGCGGCCGCCAATGTGGTTCGTGCGCTCGACCAAACCGGCCGTCCGGTGCGCATGGCTTTTACGGTGCCCGATTGCAACAGCATCGGACTCGCGCTTCTGAGTGCGCGCGGTTTGGAAGAAGCGTTTTCCGTTCTACGCGAGGACGGAGCTGATACGGCGATCGTGCTGGAAAACGATCTCTTTCGCCATGCTCCCGCCAGCGAGGTACGTGCCGCGACGGGAAAGGTGAGGCACTTAGTGGCGCTCGATCATCTACGCCATGCCACAACCGCCAGTGCGGAACTGGCTGTGCCGGTGGCGACCTTTGCCGAAGCTGACGGTACTCTGATCAACAACGAGGGCCGGGCGCAGCGTTTTTTTCAAACTTTTGTGCCAGCGGGGGAAGTCGAGGAAAGCTGGCGCTGGATACGCGATGCCGGCATCGCTGCCGGACGGCGCGAATTTGAAAGCTGGAGCAGTCTTGACGACGTGATTACCGCGATGATCGCTGAGTTTCCAGAACTCGCGTCCATTGCACAAGCGGCGCCGCTTTCGGGATTTCGTATGGCGGGAGAGAAAATTCCGCGGCAGCCTCATCGTTACAGCGGCCGTACTGCGATGTTGGCTAATATCAATGTCAGCGAACCGAAACCTCCTGCCGATCCCGATTCGCCGCTCGCCTTCTCCATGGAAGGCACTCCTGACCAACCGCCTGCTGCGCTGATTCCTTTTTCCTGGTCACCGGGTTGGAATTCCTATCAGGCGATCAATAAATTCCAGGAGGAGATTGCCGGATCATTGCGCGGTGGCAACCCCGGTGTGCACGCGATACAGCCATCGACCCAAAATGGGAATTATTTTTCCGAAATTCCGCCTGGTTTTAGGCCGCGCAGAGGGGAGTGGCTCCTCGTTCCCCTGTATCACGTCTTTGGATCGGAGGAACTGAGCAGCCATGCGCCGGGAGTGAAGCAACTCTCTCCCGATCCTTACTTAGCGCTGCATCCCGATGATGCCAAAGCTGTTGGATTTCGTGCCGGGACCTCCGTGCGCCTGACGATCGCGCGAAAGAGTTATTCGCTTCCTTTGAGTCTCAGGCCGGATTTGCCGCGAGGCGTCGCCGGCGTGCCATGGGGAGTCGCTCCTTTGCAGGGACTGCCATTGCCCGACTGGGGCAGGATCGAGGCTGATTCATGACGAGCCCCTATCCCATGGCTGCCCTGGTCGGCATTCTCCTGGTCGCGCTGGGCATTGCCAGCGGATTGATCTGGCTGGAGCGTCGTCTGCTCGCCCTGTGGCAGGACCGTTATGGGCCGAACCGCGTAGGTCCGTTTGGCCTTCTGCAGGTGCTGGCGGACATGATCAAAATTTTCGCCAAAGAAGACTGGGTGCCTCCATTCGCCGATAAGCCGGTCTTTATCCTCGCGCCGGCGATCATCATGGTGACCGTGCTGCTCTCCTTTGCCGTGCTGCCGATCGCTCCGGGAATCATCATTAGCGATTTGAATATCGCCTTGCTGTTTTTCCTCGCGATGTCCTCGCTGGGTGTTTACAGCATCGTGCTGGCAGGATGGGCCTCGAACAACAAGTATTCACTGCTCGGCGGCCTGCGCGCCGCCGCCCAAATGCTCAGCTATGAAGTGTTCATGGGACTGTCGTTGATGGGGACCGTGCTGTTGGCGGGATCTTTCAGTCTGGTGGATATTGTCCACGCGCAGCGCCGAATCTGGTTCATCGTTCCGCAGTTCCTCGGCTTCGTGCTGTTTATGATTGCCGGACTCGCGGAAACCCGGCGCTTGCCATTTGATCTGCCAGAGGCGGAGAGCGAACTGGTTGCCGGGTTCCATTCGGAATACTCGGGCATGAAGTTCGGCATGTTCTTCGTCGGCGAATATCTGGGCATCACGCTGATTTCGGCGATGATCACGATCTTGTTCTTTGGCGGCTGGCTGGGTCCGGTGCTGCCGCCGCTGTTGTGGTTCTTTATCAAAATGGGATTTTTCCTGGGAGTTTTTATTCTGTTTCGCGCGGCGCTGCCTCGCCCAAGGTTTGATCAGCTGATGGATTGGGCCTGGAAGTTGATGCTGCCGCTGGCGCTTGCGAACCTGGTGGTCACGGGAGCGGTACTGCTGGCTTTTTTTCCCAAGCCGGCATAGGAGATTGAATGCTGAGCAATCTGCGGACGCTGTGGGACATATTTCTGCACGCTTTTCAGCCGCGCGTGACCCGCCAATATCCGGAGCAGCCGGCTTATCTGCCGCCGCGCTGGCGCGGACGCATTGTGCTCTCCCGCGATCCCGACGGTGGTGAGCGCTGTGTCGCCTGCTATCTATGTGCGATTGCCTGTCCTGTCGACTGCATTGCCCTGCAGGCTACCGAAGATGACAAGGGGCGCAGGTATCCGGAATTCTTCCGTATCAATTTTTCCCGCTGCATATTTTGCGGCTATTGCGAAGACGCTTGTCCGACCTATGCCATCCAGCTCACTCCTGATTTCGAGATGAGCGAGTACAACCGTCAGAACCTGGTCTATGAAAAGGAAGATCTGCTGATCAGTGGGACGGGCAAGTATCCGGGTTATAACTTCTGGCGAGTGGCCGGAGTCGAGATCGGAGGCAAGGACAAAGGCCAATCGGAAAATGAAGAGCCTCCCACCGATCTGCGGGAATTGCTGCCTTAGGAACTCACCGTGAATGTGATCGCATTCTATATCGCCGGCGCGATTGCCATCTTCAGCACCGTGTTGGTCATCACCAGCCGCAATGCGGTGCAGGCGCTGCTTTACCTCGCGACTTCGCTGATTGCGGTGGCGGTGATCTTCTACGATCTGGGAGCGCCCTTCATTGCTGCCCTCGAGATCATCATCTACGCCGGTTCGATCATCGTCCTCTTTGTTTTTGTGGTGATGATGCTGAACCTGGGGAAGCGGGCGACAGAGACCGAGCGGCAGTGGCAGCGGCCCCGCATGTGGGTGGCGCCCGCCATTCTCGCAGCGGCGCTGATCGCCGAAGTGGTTGTCCTGTTATCCAGAGGTGATGCCACGACGGCCGTGGCAGGCTCGGTGAATCCCAGAGATGTTGGCCTGGCGCTTTATGGACCTTACCTGATTGGAGTGGAACTTTCCTCACTGTTATTGACGGCGGCCCTGGTGGGCGCCTATCACCTGGGCTGGCACAAGCGGCCCAAACCGGAGAGCCAAGATGTCGCTGGTGACTACACAACAAGGACTGCTGCTGGCCGGAATCCTGTTGGCGCTGGGAGTGGCCGGCCTGCTGGTGCGGCGTAACCTGGTCTTCGTTCTGATGTCGATCGAGATCATGCTGAACGCTGCAGGCCTGGCGTTCGTCTCTGCCGGCGCGCGTTGGGGCCGTCCTGACGGGCAGATCATGTTTATCTTCATCCTGGCGATGGCGGCTTCCGAAGTTTCCGTCGGCCTCGCGCTGCTCTTGCAGCTTTACCATCAGAACCGCTCCCTGGACGCGGATGCTGCCGATGAGATGAGAGGGTAATCGTGTTCGCACTGCTGTGGCTGGTGCCACTCATTCCGTTTGCCAGTTTTCTCTGGCTGGCGACGCTGGGATCGCGTACTTCGCGGAAAGCCGTGGCTGCCGTCGGCGTCGGCTCCATCGGTGCCTGCACCGTGATCTCGCTGCTGATCACCGGCAGTTTCTTGAGTGCGCCGCCCGCCGGCGGCTCTTACACGGCCATCCTGTGGCAATGGATTGGTGTCGGTCACTTCCAGCCGGAGATCGCCTTCTACCTCGATGCGCTCTCGTTGATCATGATGCTGGTGGTCAGCTTCGTCAGCTTCATCATTCATCTCTATTCCGCGGAATTCATGCAGGAGGATGAGGGCTACAGCCGCTTCTTCGCCTACATGAATTTGTTTGTCGCTTCGATGATGACGCTGATTCTGGCCAACAATCTCCTGCTGCTCTATCTCGGATGGGAAGGTGTGGGCCTTTGCAGCTACCTGCTGATCGGGTTCTGGTACCGCGATTCCCAGAATGGGATCGCCGCGCAAAAAGCATTCATCGTTACCCGCGTCGGGGACACGGCTTTTGCCATTGGGCTGTTTCTGCTTTTTACTCATCTCGGGACCTTGCACATTCAGGAGCTGATGCATCGAGCCGTGCAGCAGTGGCCGACCGGCTCGGTGCTGCCCATCGCTGCTGCGGCGCTGCTGCTCGGCGGAGCAGTGGGAAAGTCGGCGCAATTGCCGCTGCAGACTTGGCTTCCCGATGCCATGGCTGGTCCCACGCCTACCAGCGCGTTGATTCACGCGGCGACCATGGTCACGGCCGGCGTCTACCTGATCGCGCGCACTCACCTGCTATTTTCGCTGGCGCCGCCAGTCCAGCTGGCGGTGGCGGTTGTCGGCGCCGCCACCCTGCTGCTGGCGGGCTGCAGTGCGCTGGTGCAGTGGGATATCAAGCGCGTGCTGGCTTATTCCACCATCAGCCAGATTGGCTACATGTTTCTGGCGCTGGGCGTGGGCGCATGGTCGGCTGCGATTTTTCACCTGATGACCCACGCCTTCTTCAAAGCCTTGCTCTTCCTCGCCGCAGGCGTGGTTATCGAGGCGCTCCATCATGAGCACAACCTGCTCAAAATGGGCGGGCTGCGCAAGGAGCTCCCTTATGCGTTTTGGGCGTTCGTGATTGGCGGCTCTGCGCTCGCCGGCTTACCCTTGATTACGGCCGGCTTCTACAGCAAGGACCTGATTCTTTGGGAAACGTGGAGTTCGGCGCAGGGCAGCAGGGCATTATGGGTGGCTGGCCTGGTCGGCGTCCTGCTCACGTCTCTTTATATATACCGTCTGATTTTTCTCACGTTTTATGGAGAGAAGAAGATGGCGGTCAGCCATCGCCCGGGTTGGACCATCAAGCTGCCCATAGTGGTGCTCTGCGTTCTCTCGATTATTGGTGGCTTTGTGAACATCCCCCCGGCGTTGGGCAATGTTCCGGCCTTTACGCAACTCCTGGATAATGCCCTGCCGCAATTTGTGGAGGCGCACGTCGTGGGGCGAAGCGAGGGACTATCGGAAGCAATTGCCGCTGGATGTTTCTTTTTAGGACTGGCTCTGGCCTACTGGTTATTTGCGCGCCGCCGCGACTGGACCCATGCCATGGCAAGTTCGGTGCCAGCGCGCACGCTTCATCGCTTCTGGTTCGCCGACTGGGGAATGGACTGGCTGTATTCCTGGCTCTTCGTGCGGCCAGTGCTGTGGGCCGCACGAGTCGATAAGAACGACGTGCTGGACACCTTTTACACCGGAGTCGCGCGATTCCATGAATGGGGATGGCGCGCGTTGTGCAGCACGGAAAACGGACGGGTCCGCTGGTACGCCGCAGGAATTACCGTCGGGACGGTGGTGTTTCTCGCCATTGCATTGTGGACATGATCCTGATCGCACTCTTCGGAATCCTGCTGCTCGCGGGCTTTGCCGCCTGGGTAGCGGCGCGCTGGAGCGACTCAGCTGCGCGCTGGATCGCGCTGTGCGCGACGGCTGCAGACTTTGCCATCGGACTTTTCCTTTGGGTACGACACTATGGCCAGCTCTCGTTGTCCTTGCGGCAAGATTGGTTGGAGCAGTTGGATTGGAATTGGATCCCGCGCTTCGGCATCCACTTCCATCTCGCGATCGATGGATTGAGCCTGCTGCTGCTGATGCTCACCTTTTTTCTGGGTATCGTCTCGGTGCTGGTTTCCTGGACCGAGATTACCGAGCGCGTCGGCTTCTTTCATTTGAATCTGCTATGGGTGCTCGCGGGAATCGTTGGCGTTTTTCTCTCGCTGGATCTGTTTCTCTTCTATTTTGCCTGGGAGCTGATGCTGGTTCCCATGTACTTCCTGATCGCGCTGTGGGGCCATGAGCGCCGACAGTATGCGTCAATCAAGTTTTTCATTTTTACCCAGCTCAGCGGCCTGTTGATGCTAATTGCCATCCTGACCCTGTATTTTGCGCATTATGCCGCCACCGGGATTTACACCTTTGAGTACAGCCAATTGCTGGGCACGCCACTCTCGACGGGCGCCGCCTGGTGGATCATGCTGGGCTTCTTCGTTGCGTTTGCCGTCAAGCTTCCGGTTGTTCCGGTGCATACGTGGTTGCCGGACGCGCACACCGAGGCGCCTACTGCCGGTAGCGTGATCCTCGCCGGATTGCTGCTGAAGACAGGGGCTTACGGCATTCTGCGTTTCGTGCTGCCGCTCTTTCCCGATGCGGCTCACAGGTTTGCTCCGATCGCCATGATTCTGGCGGTGATCGGCATCCTCTATGGCGGCCTGCTTGCGCTCGGCCAATCGGACTTCAAGCGTCTGGTCGCTTATACCAGCGTGAGCCATCTCGGATTTGTTCTGCTGGGAATCTTTGCCTGGAATGAGCTGGCGCTACAAGGGGCGATGGTGACAATGATCGCGCACGGCATCAGCACCGGAGCGCTGTTTGTCAGCGCCGGGCTGCTGCAGGATCGAATGCACACGCGCGATATGGGACGCATGAGCGGACTCTGGGCCACGGTGCCGCGGCTCAGCGGAGCCGCGCTGTTCTTCGCGTTAGGATCGCTAGGGTTGCCGGGCTTAGGGGACTTCGTGGGAGAGTTTCTTGTGCTCCTGGGTACTTATCGCGTCAGCGTGATTCTCACTGTGCTCGCGACCATCGGAGTTCTGGTGGCGACATTCTATGCGCTGCAGCTCGTGCAGCGGGCCTTCCACGGCCCCAATGTTCATGGCTGGCAGCTGGCGGATTTGAACGGACGCGAGTCGGTGATTTTGGGAGGCATGATCGTCGCCTTATTGTGGCTCGGACTTTATCCCCGCACGGTGCTTACGACCTTCCACCCCACAATGATGGCATTGCCCGGCATTGAAGCGAATTCCGTGACCGCGAGGCTGAAATGAACTGGACTGATGCCATCGCCGTGCTGCCGCTGCTGGTGCTCGCCTTCACTTCGCTGGTTGTGATGATCGCGGTTGCCATTCATCGCCATCATGGCGTCACTTTGGGGTTGACGCTGGCGGGACTAGCGGCGGCGTTTGCAACCTTATGGATCGCGGCTTCCGCGGCACCGCGTCAAGTCACGCCCCTGCTCATTGTGGATCGTTATTCACTCTTCTATTTCGGATTGCTGATCGCGGCGGATTTTCCTGTTGCCCTGCTCGCGCACGACTACCTCGAGCAGCATGAGATCGATCGCGATGAGTTCTACATCCTGATGCTGATCGCCACGGTGGGCGGCTGCGTCCTGGTGGCCAGCAGCCATTTTGCTTCTTTCTTTCTCGGCCTGGAGATCTTGAGCGTTTCTCTTTATGGCCTCATCGCCTACCTGCATTTGCGGCGTTTGCCGGTTGAGGCGGGCATCAAGTACCTGGTTCTGGCTGCAGCAGCGGCGGCGTTTCTGCTATTTGGCATGGCACTTATCTATGCCGATTTGGGAACGATGGAATTTGCGGATATGGCGCGTTCCCTGGCAGTATCCGGCCACCGAACTTTGTTGCTCTCCGGCTTCGCTCTCATCATTACCGGAATCGGATTCAAACTCGCCGTCGTGCCATTTCATCTCTGGACCCCAGACGTTTATGAAGGGGCTCCGGCTCCTGTGACCGCATTTGTTGCTACCGTTTCCAAAGGCGCAGTCTTCGCTTTGCTGCTGCGGCTGTTTTTTCAGGTCGGCGCAAATCGCATACCTCAGATCGCGCTGATTTTTACCATCATCGCCATTGCATCCATGCTGGCGGGAAATATCCTCGCCCTGTTGCAGGACAACGTAAAACGCATTTTGGCCTATTCCTCAATTGCGCATCTCGGATATTTGCTGGTGGCGTTTCTGGCGAGCGGAGCGCTGGCAGTCGAGGCGGTCACGTTCTACCTAGTGGCATATTTCATAACGACCTTGGGCGTGTTCGGCGTGGTTAGCGTGCTGTCTCGCGAGACCGCCGAGGCGGACCGCATCGAGGATTATCGCGGACTTTTCTGGCACCGGCCAGGGCTGGCTGGCGTATTTACCGTGATGCTCCTCTCGTTGGCAGGCATTCCGGTAACTGCCGGCTTTATTGGCAAATTCTATGTGCTTGCGGCAGGAGCATCGGCCGAACGTTGGGCATTGGTCATCATCCTGGTCGTGAGCAGCGCGATCGGATTGTTCTACTATCTGCGGATCGTAGCCACTATGTACTCAGCCCCGAACGAGGCGACTCCTGGCTTTGCTCCGGGATCGTTCCTCGGAGAGACTGCGCTGGCAGCATTAACCTGCCTGTTGCTCTGGTTCGGCATATATCCCGGGCCGCTTCTCCAGATGATTCGCACAGCCTTTCCCGCTTAGCGCTAGCGCGCATTCGTGGATTTAAGCTCTGCCCTGCATTAACCCTGCTCGCACCACAAACAA
>DATEGH010000174.1:0-11890 GCA_035280185.1 Terriglobales bacterium | reverse complement strand
CTGGAACTGCACCGGCTCGACTGCCTTAGCAGCCATCGCGATCTTTCGCTTTATGAGTTCGCGAAACAGAAATACGAGCACATTCCCGAGGATGAGATCCGTCCTGCGCCTCTGCTGACCGGCCACGACCTGATCGCCGCCGGTTACCCGCCCGGGCCGCAATTCAAGGAGTTGCTGACTGCTGTTGAGGACGCACAATTGGATGGTTCCATTCACACCAAGGAGGAGGCTCTCGGGTTGGTGAAGAGCATGGTGAAGCAGATGGAATCAGACAAGAACGAAGCCTGAATTCAATCGATGCTCCCAATTGGCTGATGGACTATGCCCGTCCCACGCCCAGGTACTCAAAGCCGAGAGCCTTCATGCGAGCGCCATCAAGCATGTTCTTGGTATCCACAACCAACGGTCGGCGGATAATGCGGCGGATACGGTCGTAATCCAGCGTACGGAACTCCGGCCAGCCCGTGCCCAGCACCAAGGCATCGGCGCCTTCGGCCACGGCATAAGCGGAGTCGCAGTAGCGGACGTTCCCCGTGAGTTCCTGCTGTGCATCAGGCATGGCGATGGGATCATAGGCCTTTACATGTGCGCCGCTCTCCATAAGAGCGCGCGCCAGGCGGATGGAGCCGGAACTCGCGACAGAATTCGTGTTTGGCTTGAAAGCGAGTCCGAGCAGACCCACCTGTTTGCCCTGAACCGTTTGCAGCACTCCGTTGATCTTCTGCATGATGCGACCGCAGAACTCGCGATTGACTTCGCGGGCCGCAGTCAGGATTTTTAGCGAGACCCCTGACCCGGCGGCCAGGTTGGCCAGCGAATCCATATCGGATTCAGTGAACGTTCCACCCAGAGACCCGGGTTGTAGACAGCGCGGCGCGATGCGTTTATCGAGGCCAAGCGCCAGGGCCAGGTCCACCGCGTCGGCGCTGATGCGCTCGCACAGGCTGGAGAGCTCATTGATAAAAGAAACTTTTGTCGCGAGAAATGCTGTTGACGCTTCGCGCACCAACTCGGCCGTTTCGTGCGTGGTTACGATCACCGGCACGCCGCGCATCACCAGCGGTCGATAGAGCGCCTTGAGCGCCGTAACAGCGGCATTGGAATTCGTGCCAAGCACGATGCGGTCCGGCCAGTTGAAGTCTTCTACGGCACAGCCTTCAGACAGAAACACGGGGTGCGAAACCACTGTGACTTTCCGTCCTGCGGCATTCATGCGTGCTTCAATGCGGCGCGCCGTTCCCACCGGAACCGGCGTGATCAGCACGAGGATCTGGCCGTGGTCGCAATAGGAAGCAATTTCCATCGAGATGGACTCGATATCGGCATTGGCATCTTCGGCCAGGTAGATAATCTCAGCCCGCTGCACCATGGACTGCAAGTGGGTGGAGTACATGAGCCGGCTGGCGCGCACGCCGCGCCGTACAATGTCGCTCAGGTTCTTTTCATGAAAAGGCAAAATGCCGCTGGCGAGAAGAGTGGTGTTGACCGAATCGCTTCCGTAAGCCGTTACTGGCACCCCGAAATCAGCCAGGCAGGCAGCGACAACAGTCCCCAGATAACCACAGCCGTACACACCAATTTGCATGATGGATCTCCCTGGTCTCAAGCACACAAGGCCAGCCCGGCGGTTTCGGGGGAGTGAGGGATCTCACCTAGAGCTGCTTGTTTTTGTTCTACTTAGGCTCTGTGATTAAAAGCTTTTGCTTAGTACATGCGCAAGCGGGAATTAGTACATGTACCCAGGAAAAGGTACATTGTACGAGTGGGCATGTACGGTGGGTGGAGATTTATCTTTATCGGGCTGGTTCGGCGGACACAAACCTCACACTTTGATGTCTGCAGCGCGCTCGAGAGAGCCTTTTGCGTGCGCCGCCGCTTGGGCCTGTTAGTCCTCTATGCTTCATGGTTTCGAGCGCTTAAGTTCGCGATCTCCCGCCGTCACCAGCAATTGCGCGATCTGATCGATTGCCGCCAGCACCTTGGAGCCTGGCAGGTCATGGTCGTTGCACAGAATGGAGAAAACAAAACGCCGGCCTTGCTGCGTTTGTCCATAGCCGGAGAGTGCATTCACGTGACTCAATGTCCCCGTCTTAGCATGGACCAGTCCGACGGCAGGGGTGTTCAGAAAGCGCTCGGAAATAGACCCATCCACTCCCGCCACCGGCAGCGAGGCTTCGTAAGCCGCGCCCCAGGGCTGTCGCGAAGCGTAGATCAACAACTGCACCGCGGCTGCCGGCGTGACCAGATCGCGTCGCGAGAGCCCTGATCCATCGAGAAAAACAAATTCATCCTCCTTGAGCCCCATCTGAAGCAGGAATTGCTTCAACACCGCTGTGCCACCTTCAAACGAAGGGGTCATACCACCAAACTTGCCCACAAGCCGGAGCGCCATTTCCGCATGGAGATTCTGGCTAGTCTTGTTGGTTACTCGTATGTCTTCTAGCAACGGAAGAGAAACATGCTCGGCCAGCATGGGCCGTGCACTCAACTGCGGCGCAGGGTCGGCGAGATCGGGGATGAGAACCGGCTGATCAAAAAACTGCGCCATGTCTCCATGGCGCGCACGCACATTGCCGGAAATGACAACGCCGCGCCGCTCCAGCATTTCGCGAAAGAGCTGCGCAGTGTACTCCGCCGGGTCCTCTACAGCCAGCGCTTCTTTGATGCCGGGATCTCCCAACGGAATCGTCCCCCACAGCAGCACCTTTTTCGATCCCGGATCGCGATTGATTCCCACTTTGTGCACAATGCCTGCGGCGGTGGTGACAATGTGATTCTCGAATTCGTAATACTTGCTTTCGGTTTCTTGCGTAACCAGGGCCGCATCTCCGGGATGCTGGCCAGGATTGATGTCGAGGAAGATGACATTGTCATTGAAGGAAAGGGCCGAGACTGGAGCTCCGTCAATCCATTGCAGGTCATCTTGTCCCCAGCTCTCGCCATAACGCTCGGGGGAGTAGAAGGTGTCATCGCCGATCAGGTCGCCATCTACACGCTTAAGCCCTTTGGCTGCAACTTGGTCAGCCAGTTGTTCCAGAATCTGCGTGTGCGGCGGGATGCGCTCGGTCTTGAGCTGATAAGGCATGACTCGGCCGGAGATGTTAGGATCGCCGCGCCCGACAATCACCAGATTGCCCTGCAGCCTTCCACTCTCGTCCATTTTGCCTTCGGCTTCTACTGTCGTGTGGAAGCGATAGTCCGGTCCCGCATAGGCCAGCGCCGCTGCGGTGGTAAACAGCTTGGCGTTCGAGGCGGGAAGAAAAAGCTGCTCGGGATTGAGCGAGTAGAGCACCCTTCCGGTCGCCAGATCCACGGCATCGATGCCCCAGTGCGCGCGCGCAAGTTCCTGCTGGGTCAGAATGGCATTGATCTGTTCGGCAAGCGGCTTGCTCTTTGCTTTCTTAGGTTGTTTTGCCGTTACGGCAATCGGCAGATACAGGCAGAGCAACAGCGTGATCAGCGCGCGGATGGGACGTTGAGGCATGGGAGTAGCCGAAATTATACAATTCTGCCGAATGCATACCCGCCCACACTTCCTCTGGCGATTGCGCTCGCGCTCGCTTGAACTCGGCGCGCGCACGCTGGTAATGGGCATTCTGAACGTCACTCCCGACTCTTTCTCCGATGCCGGCGAATTTTTTCAGCGTGATCGCGCGGTTGCGCGCGCTCTCCAGATGATCGAGGAAGGCGCCGCGATCATTGACATCGGTGGGCAGTCCACGCGGCCGGGCAGCAAGGTGGCAGAAACAGGCTTGCCGACGGAAGAGGAGCTGCGCCGAGTCATTCCTGTGCTTGAGGACGTTCTGCGCGAATCTCCGCAGGTGATCATCTCCGCTGATACTTACAAGGCTGAAGTCGCGCGTGCCGCACTAGGCGCCGGCGCTCAGATCGTCAATGACGTGAGCGCCTTGCGCTGGGACCTCGAGATGGCGTCAACACTGGCCGAAGTGCAATGCGGAGTAGTGCTGATGCACACACGCGGTAGGCCGGAAGAGTGGCGCACGCAGACTGCTTCGCCCAACATCGTTGCCGAAGTGGAACGCGATCTACGCGCGTGGTCGGACGCGGCTGTCTCTGCCGGCATCGCTCGTGATCGAATCCTGGTCGACCCCGGCTTCGGTTTCGGTAAGCGCTTTGGAGAAAACTATCCGCTGCTCGCGGGATTCGCGGAGTTGCATGGACTGGGATTTCCGCTCCTTTCCGGAACCTCGCGGAAATCGTTCATCGGACGTACACTGGCGCGCAACGGCCAGGACGCGCCGGTAGACGAGCGCGTCTACGGAACAGTGGCCACGGTCACGGCTTCAGTGCTTGAAGGCGCGCACATTGTGCGGGTCCATGATGTGAAACCTGCGGTCGAAGCGGCTGCGATTGCAGATGAGATTCTCACGGCGCGGGCGTAAACACGCTATGCCGACACCAGCGAGCCAACTTTTTCGCCTGTTACAACACGCTTGATATTGCCAGGAACATTCAGATTGAAGATGACAATGGGCAGGCAGTTTTCCTGGCAGAGCGCGATGGCCGTGGCATCCATCACACGCAAGCCGCGCTGCAAAACGTCGAGGTAGCTGATGGTCTCAAACATTTTCGCGTCGGTTACCAGCCGCGGATCGGCATCGTAAATTCCGTTCACCCGTGTGGCTTTCATAATGACATCGGCCTTGATCTCCATCGCGCGCAGGGAAGCGGCTGTGTCAGTTGAGAAGTATGGGTTGCCCGTACCGGCAGCGAAGATCACCACACGTCCTTTTTCCAGATGCCGCAATGCGCGGCGGCGGATGAAAGGCTCGGCCACCTGATTCATCTCGATGGCAGACATTACCCGCGTGTAAACGTTCTGCTTTTCCAGAGCGTCCTGCAAGGCAAGAGAGTTGATGACGGTGGCCAGCATGCCCATGTGGTCGGCCGAGACGCGGTCCATGTCCCGTGCCTGATCGGCTACGCCGCGAAAGAAATTTCCTCCACCCACCACCAGCGCGATCTCCACTCCGAGTTCGTGCACCTCGCGGATTTCAGCGGCAATTTGATGAATGCGCGCTGTCTCAACACCAAAGCCTTTATCTCCGGCCAGGGCTTCGCCGGAGAGTTTGAGAAGGATGCGTTTGAAGGCCAGCATCAGCCACAAGTATAGCAATCAATGGCGTGCCAATTGGAATGCCTTACGGATCACCTCGCGCGCGGGCTGCTCCAGGCCGTAGCGAGCAAGATCGCTTTCAGCGGCCCATTCCGCTTGCATCGCGTCGCCGCCGGCGCACACTTCGCCGCCTTTCTGCCGGCAGAGAAAATCGATGAGCACGTAGTGAAACTGAGTGCGGCCGTTCTCGCCGGGAATAATGCGGTCCAGCACTACGAGAACCTCTCCAGCCTGGACTACCAGACCGGTTTCCTCCAGAGCTTCGCGTTCGGCTGCGGCGCGGAGAGTTTCGCCGATTTCTACAACGCCTCCGGGCAGCGACCATTGGCCCGCAAGCGGAGGCTTGCCGCGTTTCACCAGCAGCACGCGTCCACGGTCAACAATCACCGCGCCCACGCCGACGATCGGGCGGTCGGGATACTCGCGCTTCATGGTTGCAGAGAAAAGAAGCCGCGCGGCTGCATCTCAGTAAATTTCCAGCCTCCCGATGTGTTTTGCGCGATCAGGTGCACCCGCGCTTGCTTATGAATCGGTAAGGCGTTGTTGCCGTCGCGCGGATCAGCTTCCATTTCGACATCGGCTTCGGCTTCACTCTTCTCTGCAGCCCCGGATACTTGTGTCACATGGAAATAAAGCCGGATGTTCTCGGCATGAGCGATGAACGAGACAATCTGCTGGCGAAATAATGCGCCGTTCTGCATTCGGCTGAGATCGAATGCGCCCAGCACTTGAGTCTGATTGCGCGATACCAACCCTTGCGAGATCTGGCGAAGCAGATGGGAAGCCTCGTCCTCAGTAAAAGTTTCGGAGGAAGGCTCAGGTTCGTTCTGAATGACAGTGACCGGTTGTTGGTAAGGAGGAGATGATCCCATCGTCGGCTTTGCGCCAATTTGCGGCAGGAAGAGGAGAAGCCAGACGGGAAGCATCATGCCCTAACTCCTAGCTGGCTGCTTCGCACCAATTCCGGCAAAACCTCACCGATCACGCCGCGCAGCACCACGTCGGCAATGTCGTCCATCGGAGTCGGCTGGGCATTCAGAATGATGATCCGCGCTCCGGCGGACTTGGCCAGAGGCACAGCACCCGCAGCCGGGTACACATTCAGGCTGGTACCGATAGCAAGCAGCAGATCGGCCTCCTCGGCGGCACGCATAGCGCATTCGATCGTCTCAGGCACAAGTGCTTGGCCAAAGGAGATGGTGGCGCTCTTGAGGATGCCACCACAATGGAGGCAGCCGGGATCTTCTTCTCCGGCGCGCACGCGGTCGAGCGTCGCCTGCATCGGTCCGCGCCAGCCGCAGTTCATACACATTGCCTGGCGCATGTTCCCGTGCACCTCAAGGATTTTTTCCGTGGAGTTACCGGCAAGCTGATGCAAGCCGTCAATGTTCTGCGTCACCAGTGCACGCAGACGGCCGCCTTTCTCCAATTCCACCAGCGCCATGTGTCCGGCGTTCGGACGCGCGCGCCACGCCGGATGGGCGAGCCGCTCCTGCCATGCCAGCTTCCTCACTTCAGGATCAGTCATGTAGTAGCGGATATCGGAGAGCTGCTCGCGCTTGGGATTCATTGTCCACACACCTTGCGGCCCGCGAAAATCCGGGACACCAGATTCGGTGGAGATGCCGGCGCCGGTCAGCGCGACGATGCGGTGCGAGCGGGAGGCGATCTCGCGGGCGAGTTGCAAAGAGTCAAGCATCAGTTCTGATTCTAAAGCCATTCACCGCTGAGAACGCAGGGTGCGGAGAGAAGCCAGTGGCCGCAGATCAACGCAGAGAAACGTGAGATCAGAAGGAACAATCGTCAAGAATGCCAAAATTGCCCAACAATCCAGATTGAAGGGGCGAAAAACTGATCGCTGAAGACAACTGATGAGGTTGAGTGAAATGAATTTTCCGGTGCCCCATGGTCAGCCTTGATTCGATCGGCAATCCACGGACACTGAAAGGATGCGTTCATTTCGGATTCTTTGGCACGCTTGGCATTTTTGGCAATTGAGAACAACCTGCTCATTTAGAATGCTCTGCTTATGTCCACACACATTTTCAGGTTGTTGCAGCGGGTTGTGGTGGCGTGCTCGGCGATTGTCGCAGCAGGGCTAACAGGTTGGGGGCAGCCGGTGCCGGCGCAGGATTACGCAGGACTGCAATGGCGGCTGATCGGGCCGCATCGCGGCGGACGCAGCAACGCGATCGCCGGTATTCCCGGAAACCGCAGCCTCTACTACTTTGGCGGGGTCGGCGGCGGAGTCTGGAAGAGCAACAACGCTGGCGAAACCTGGACGCCAATTTTCGATTCGCAGCCGATTGCTTCCATTGGCGCGCTGGCAGTCGCGTCCTCAAATCCCAACGTGATTTATGCCGGAACGGGCGAAGCTGATTTTCGGTCCGACCTCACCTACGGCGATGGAATTTATAAATCGGTGGACGGCGGCAAGACGTGGCGCAACATCGGGCTGCGCAACTCGCGCCACATCGCGCGCATTGTGGTGGACCCAGAGAATCCTGACACCGTGCTTGTGGCTGCGCTGGGCGAGGCTTACGGGCCAAGCACGGAACGTGGCATCTATCGCTCGACCGATGGCGGCGCCAACTGGCAGCGCGTCCTGTACAAAGACGACAACACCGGCGCCATCGAACTGGCGCCCGATCCCGATGATTCCCAAACCATCTACGCTGCGCTGGTGAACGATCGCCGTCCGCCCTGGAGCACCTATGCTCCCAGTACTACCGGCGGCGCGATTTACAAATCCACTGACGGCGGCAAGACATGGAAGCAGATCACCGGCGGCGGCCTTCCCGGCGGCGAGTGCGGACGAATCGGATTGGCGGTCGCGAGGGGCACACACGGAAAGCGCGTTTACGCCATCATGGACCACAACGATGCCAAGGCGCGCGGTCTCTACCGCTCTGATGATGCCGGCCAGAGCTGGTCGCGCGTGGGGACTGATCAGCGCATCTTGGGCCGGCTCTGGTATTTCGGCGAAGTCACGGTTGATCCCAAAGATCCGAACACTGTTTATCTGCCGAATGTCTCGCTGTATCGCTCCCGTGATGGCGGAAAGACTTTCACAGTGCTCAAGGGTTCACCCGGAGGCGATGACTACCACTCTTTGTGGATTGACCCTTCCGATCCCAGGCGCATGATCTTCGGCAGCGACCAGGGTGTGGGAATCAGCGTGGATGGCGGCGAGACCTGGAGCAGTTGGTACAACCAGCCCACGGCGCAGTTCTACCACGTCGCAGTGGACAATCAGTTTCCGTACCGTGTTTACGGCGCGCAGCAGGACTCGGGCAGCGTTGATGTCACCAGCCGCAGCAATGATGGTTCCATCACTTTTCGTGACTGGCACCCCACCGGCGCGGGAGAGAGCGGCTACATCGCGCCTGACCCCAGCGACGCAAACATCGTGTACGGCGGCGGGACCTTTGGCGAACTCTTCCGGTATGACAAGAGCACAGGTCAGCAGCAGGTGATTGCTCCAGTTGCGGTTCGCACATTCGGCGAGGCCAATCCGGAGTTCCGTTTCAGTTGGACTTCGCCGCTGGTGTTCTCACCTCAGGATTCGCATGTTCTCTACTTCGGCTCGCAGGTTCTGCTCAAGAGCACAAACCGCGGCGACTCGTGGGAGAAGATCAGCCCTGACCTGACGGGCACGGATCCCAATGCTTCGCAACAAGGCCCACTGACTGTGCAGAACGCGAAAGCGCGCGCCCATGGCGTGATCTATACCATTGCGCCTTCTCCAGTGGCGCAGAACCAGATCTGGGCCGGCAGCGACACAGGGTTGATCCATCTCACGCGCGATGGCGGAAGCACGTGGAGCAATGTGACTCCCGCGGGGCTTTCTGATTGGAGCAAAATCAGCCTGATCGAGGCTTCGCATTTCGACGCGGGAACCGCCTACGCCGGTGTTGACCGGCACCGCCTGAGCGACATCGGACCCTATATCTATCGCACACGGGATTTCGGCAAGAGCTGGACGCGAATTAATCGTGGCATTCCCGAAGGGGCATATGTACGCGCCATCCGCGAAGATCCCCTGCGCAAAGGGCTGCTGTTTGCCGGAACGGAGCTGGGCGTGTTCTTCTCCGCCGACGACGGTGGCAACTGGCAGCCGCTCAAGCTCAACATGCCGGTAGTGCCAGTGCACGATCTGGCGATCAAGAACAACGATCTGATTGCTGCAACGCACGGGCGCTCGTTCTGGGTTCTGGACGATATTTCTCCACTGCGGCAGATTACGGCGGAGATTGCTGCTGAACCTGCTCATCTTTTCCTTCCCGAGGACGCAGTGCGCATACGGCCGAGCACCAACCACGACACACCTCTGACTCCCGAGGTGCCCGCGGGGCAGAACCCGCCTCCAGGAGCAGTTCTTTATTACCGCTTGAAGTCGGCAGCACAGGGGCCGGTGAAGCTGGAGATTCTCGACTCCTCAGGCCAGGTGATTCGCAGCTACTCGAGTGACGACAAGCCGTTGACGCCAGGTAAGCCGCCTACGATTGCCGATTACTGGTTCCGGCCGGAAGCACCGCTCTCAACCGCTCCGGGCACGCATCGTTTCATTTGGGATTTGAGATATGCTCCGCCGGAATCGGGCGGCCGCACCGGTGGAGATCAATACAGTATGTCCATTGCATTTGGCATGAACGCGGCACACGAGCCACAAGGGCCGTTGGTTCTACCCGGTGAGTACCAGGTCCGTTTGACGGTGGACGGAAAGAGCTATACGCAACCGCTGAAGCTGACGATGGATCCGCGGGTGCTGGTCCCGAAATCCGACATTGAGGCCGAGTTCGCATTGGCCTCTAAGCTCTATCGTGGATTGGCGCAAGCTGGCCAGGCATTGGATGAGATCGCCGTGTTCCGCTTGCGCGCGAACGCTGCCGATCCGCAGAAGCTGAAAGCGCTGGAGGAGATTGAGCCTGCAGGCGAGCGGCCGCCGGGGGCAGGCGGAGGGAAGCCCACCCTATCCAGCGTGCGTGGTGCGCTGACACAACTTGAAACGGAGCTCGACTCGGCCGATGCTGCCCCGACCGAGCAGCAGTCCGCAGCGGCGGAAAAATCGCTCGCGCAACTCGACCAGCTTCTGCGCGCATGGGAGTCGATCAAGAAGTAGCTGTATGGAGACCTTTGACGTTGTAATCGTCGGCGGCGGGATCGTTGGCTCCAGCATCGCCTGGCATCTGACCGCAGCCGGATGCAAGCGAGTGCTGGTGATCGAGCGCGAAAGCGCGCAAGGCAAGGGCTCAACCGGCAAGAGCATGGGCGGAGTCCGGGCACAGTTCTCCACACCGGTGAACATTCAGATGTCGCTGTACTCGATCCCTTTCTATGCCCGATTTGATGAGACTTTGGGCCATCCCGCGGGATATCGGCCTCAAGGCTATCTTTTCCTGGCGACTCGCCAAGCCCATCTGAACTATCTGCGCAGCAACTTCGAACGCCAGCGTGCACTGGGTCTGGATGCCGTAAGAATGATCAGCACAGCGGAAATCGCAGCCATGCTGCCGAAGCTCCGCACAGACGACGTTCTCGGCGGGAGTTTCTGCCCGACCGACGGCTTCGTGGACCCCTACAGCGCAATGAACGGCTTTATGGCCAGCGCGCTCGAACACGGCGCGACGCTGTGGAAGAAAACAGAGGTCACAGGAATTACAGGCGACCCGCGCGGCATCACTGGCGTGGAGACCAGTCGCGAACCGGTAAGCACACGCGTCGTCGTGAACGCCGCCGGCGCATGGGCGAGCGAGGTGGCGAGAATGGCTGGAGTCGAATTGCCGGTTGAGCCGCTGCGCCGGATGCTTGTTCCGTCTGAGCCGTTTGATGACTTTCCTCATTACTCGCCCATGGTCATCGATATGAGCAATGGTTTCCATTTTCGGCCGGAAGCGCGCGGGTTCCTGCTCGCCTGGAATGATCCTGAGGAGACGCCCGGATACAAGACCGACTTTGAACCTTCCTTTATCGAGAAGATCCTGAACCACGCGGCGAACCGGGTCCCGGTGTTTGAAAACCTGGCGGTGAATCCCAAAAGGGCCTGGGCGGGCCTGTATGAGATGTCGCCTGACCATCACGCCATCTTAGGCGAAGTTCCGGAAATGCCCGGCTTTTACCTCGCAAACGGCTTTAGCGGACACGGCGTGATGCACGCTCCCGCTACAGGTAAAGTATTGAGTGACTTGATCTTAGAGGGAAAAACCTCGGTCGTAAACGATGTTTCGGTGCTAGGCTTTCAGCGCTTCGCCAAGAGCGCTCTCCTGCACGAAACTGCTGTTCTCTGAGCAAAATAAGACACTATCTGAAAATTTTTAGGGACTGCTTATATTTCGGCGGAGCCTTCCGACTCTACTACTACAGAAGCAGGCTCATCCGTCGACTGCTAATTGAGGGGCCAGGGACCCGGAAGCTTTGGCCCCTCATCTAATTTTCCCGGCATTAACCTCCCAAGAATCATCGTCAACAAAGACATCCGCAAAATTTTCTTGCTGCGACCGTAACGCTCGGCCCTTCTGCCGCACTACATAACAGGATGAACGGAGAAGCATTCCAGGCCGGCGATGGTTGCCAAAAGGGGGTGTCATCGCCGGTCTGGACCTGCTGATTCTTTGATTCCTTTTGCCTCTTCAGTAGAAGGGCGCGGCGCCAGCTTGCTGCGCCCTCTTTTTCCGCGTGAGTCTCATCTTCCGAGCGGCGCCTGAGAAACCTCAAACCCCCAACACAACATGAACATTTGTTGTAGGCTAGTCA
>DATEGH010000173.1:0-3839 GCA_035280185.1 Terriglobales bacterium | reverse complement strand
TCTTTTGCAGCTCTTGATGCATCTGCATCGCCGCCTTGAGGCCACTCTTGCCAGCAGCGGCGGCGGACGCAAACTCCATCTCCGACTGTTCGCCGGCCTGGCCTTCGATCACGGGATAGACCACGTAAGCCTGTCTGCCGGTTTTCACTTGCTTGCGCACGAACTCCCACACTTCGGCAGCGCGCTCGTCGGAAACTTTTCGCGTAGCGATGGGCGTTCGTCCGGGCGGAAGCTCATCGAGAATGCTGGTGTCCAGGTCGCCATAGAGGGTGAGGGCCAGCGTGCGCGGGATGGGGGTTGCAGTCATGACCAAGGTGTCCGGCTCGGCTTCTCCTTTCTTCATCAGTTTGAAACGCTGCAGCACGCCAAACCGATGCTGCTCATCTACGATCACCAAGCCTAGTTTGTTGAATTCGACCTTCTCCTGGATCAGCGCGTGTGTGCCGATCACAAGGTGAGCGTCACCGCGCTCAATGTGTCGCCGCGTGTTGCGCTTGGTGGCATCATCCTGCGAACCGGTCAGCAGCACCACGCGATAACCGGCATTCTCGAGCAGCTGCCGCGATGAGAGGTAATGCTGTGTGGCCAGGATTTCCGTGGGCGCCATGAATGCGGCTTGATAGCCGTTCTCGATGGCAATCACCGCCGCCTGAAGTGCGACGATCGTCTTTCCGGAGCCAACATCGCCCTGCAGCAGCCGCCGCATGGGCGAAGGCTGCTGCATGTCTTCAGCAATCTCTTTGAGCACGCGCTTCTGCGCGGCCGTCGGATGGAATGGAAGCATTTTCTTCACGGCCGCGCGGACTTTGTCATTCAATGCAAAGGCGATGCCTGTGCGCTGGCGCATGCGCCGCCGCTTCAGCTCCAGCCCGACTTCAAGAAAAAACAGTTCCTCAAAAATCAGCCGGCGATGCGGCGGAGATTTCTGCTCCAGGAGATCGAGCAGGGGCTCTCCCGCAACGGGAAAATGCACCTGCTCAAAAGCTTTGCGGCGGTCCATGAGGGCCAAGCGACGGCAAAGCTCCGGTGGGAGGCCGTCAGGAATTTCAGGACTGAGGTTCTGAATGGCTCCGAAGACCACCCGCCGGAACCAGCGCGAGGTCAGCTTCTGGCCCGCGGCCGATTCATAAATAGGAACGATGCGGCCTACTTCCAGCGATTCGGCCGGTTCATGTTCCTCGCCGTTCACCTCCCGCTGACCATCGTCCAGGATTTCAAACTGCGGCTGGCGGATCTGCAACCCGCGTCCCTTCCAGCCTTCTTCCACTTTGCCGTAGAGAGCAAGAAGCTGGCCGGGTTTGAACTTGTCGCGCAGGTACTCGCCATGAAACCAGATGCACTTCAGGGTTGCGCGCCCTTGCCCCGCGACCATCTCAAAGATCGGCATGGCGCGGGTGCGGAAGACCGCCGAGTTGCGGACCTCCGCAATCACTGTGGCCATCTCTCCCGGCTTGAGCTCGCCGATGCCACGCGGATTCAGCCGGTCTTCATAGCGGAAGGGAAGGTAATAGAGCAGGTCTTCGACGGTGAAGATGCCCTTTTTCTCCAGCCACTCGGCCACACGCGGACCTACGCCTTTGACGTAAGTGACATCGCTGTGGAGTTCCAGCATTGGGCTTGATGATACCGTACACACAGCTTGCGATGCCGATCTCGTCTAACTGAGCAGCTCTCGATCTTTGGGTATTTAAGCGGGATTATCTGTCTTGATCCGAGATCCTCGGTCAGTCTTCCAACCGGTAGCTGAACTCCTCGATCACCGGATTGGTGAGCACTTCTTTGGCGATACGTTCGACTTCCGCACGGGCGGCGCTCTTGTCGAGATCTCGGTTGAGCGTGAGCTCAAAGAACTTGCCCTGCCGGACGGCGCCCACGCCCCTGTAACCCATTTTGTTGAGGGCTCCGTGGATAGTCTTGCCTTGGGGATCGAGCACGGTGGTCTTCAGCATGACGGTGACGTAGGCTTTCATGGATAGAACGATTATAGCGGTGGAACGCGGAGGTCGCCGGAATGCGTGATGGCGCAGCCGAAAAATTAAAGCCCCTCCCGCAGCAGGAGAGGCTTTGCTGATACGAAGACTTACTTCTGCGCCGGGGTCGGAGTTGGAGACGGCGTCTGCTCCAATATGATGCCGCCGGTGTTCTTCTTGGCAGCGGCTTCGGCTTTCTTTTTGCGTGCTTCCATGGCTTTGTCGCTCCACTCATCGGCAGTCTTCTTGAGATCGGCGCGCTGCTGGGCATCGTCGCACGTCATGTCGTTGGCTTTGCGGCGATACAGCAGGTTCATGTAGGCCATGGCATCGTCGTAGTCCTGGCGCTTATCAATGGCCTGCTGAAGCATCTTCATGCCTTCATCAATGGCTGGACCGTCTTTTTCGGCGAGCTGCTGGCAGAGCTTCTGACCGGTTTTGCCTTTCAGCTCGTCATCTACTTTCATGTCGTTTTTGGCTTTGAGATCGGCGGCGTCCTTATACGCCTGCGACCAGTCAATCACGCCCACAGAGTAATAAATTTCAGGATCGTTAGGATCCAGGCCAATGGCTTTCTTGTAGTATTGGCGAGCATTGTCGAAGTCCTTCATCTGCATGTAAAGGAATGCGATGCCTTTGAGGCTGTTGACGCTGGAAGGATCGTTCTGCAGCACCTTCTGGTACTCATCGATGGCCTGCTTCGCCATTTTGACGTTGTCCGGCGCATCCACCCCGGGCACATATTGCTGGGCATAGGCGGTGGCGAGATAGAGCTTGGCCACTTTGAGGTCGGGATCGAGGTTGACGGCGTTCTTGAATCGCTCAATCGCTTCTTCGTAGTTCGCGCCTTTGTACGCTTGCACGCCTTTGTTGAGCTGGTCGCGCGCTTTCAGTTTGCTGCAACCGGTTGAGATCAACAATGCGGCCAGGACGGCGAGAGCCGCCCCGAGTCGTGCGCATGATTTCATTTCTTCTGGCTCCTTACCAGAGTTCGAGATGTTTCAAACGGGGGAGACTGCAACTAACGCCAATCCTGAGGAGTCCTGACTATTACTGGCCTGCTTCAATCTTCGCCGTAATCAGCCCGATCTTATCCACCACCTGCGTGCCGTGGGCGATGTCAATCACCGTCGCGATATTCTGGAACTCAACATCGGGATCGCCCTTCACGAACAGGACGCGCTCTGCGCGAGTCTTAAAAATATCGGTAAGGCGATTGCCAAGATTGTCCCAGGACACATCCTCCTGGTTGATCTTCAGCGTAGGCTTGCTTCCGTTCGGTGGCTGGAGTACCTGGACCACAACGGTGCGATCAGTCGGCGTCGGCGGCTGATTCGGCGGTGGCGGCTGGGGTACAAGCGCGTCCAGCCCCTTGGGAGTCAGCGGCGTAATCACCATAAAAATAATCAGGAGTACCAGCAGGACGTCAATCAGCGGAGTAACGTTGATGTCCGCTGTTTGCCCCTTCCCCGGCCCTCCCATTGACATTGCCATAAGTCAAATTCCTCGCTTCAGTATCTGGCTTTACTGGTTGTGGCGCTGTTCGGTGAGCAGCCCAAGCTGATCCACCCCGGCAGAGCGGACGTTGTCGACCACTTCCACCACTGCCTTGTATTTGGCCCTGGCATCTGCGCGCACGTACACGCGCTTGTCAGTACGGTTGGCAAGACGATCTTTCACTTTGTCCGTCAGCTCTTCCGGGCCGACCTTCTGCGTGTCGAAGAAAATGGTCCCGTCGCGCTGCACTGCCACAACGAGCGCATTTTCCTTTTCGGCATCCGGCATCTGCATGGGATTGTCAGTCTTTGCCAGTTGCACCTGCACGCCTTTTTGCAGCATGGGCGTGATGACCATAAAAATGATCAGGAG
>DATEGH010000172.1:0-21560 GCA_035280185.1 Terriglobales bacterium | reverse complement strand
CGTCTCAATGGGCATGGCGGCTGCGCTCAAGTTGAAGAGAGTGGTCGCGAATACCACGAACGTGCTCGCGATTGAGGCTTGCGCTTCCGCACAGGCGATGGACTTCCTCGCTCCATTGAAAACAAGCGCGCTGTTGCAGCGTGCACATGCAGCCATTCGCGGAGTGAGTCCGAGGATTGAGCATGACCGCGTGCTGGCGGGCGACTTCGCGAAAATCGCGCAAGTGATCCGGGATGGTGGTCTGCTGGTGGAATAGAGGTGTCCGGTTCCGGACAAGGGATTGCAAAGGCGAAAAAGGGAAAGCGGTCCTCTGATCTGCTGCTATCCGGGTTCAGATCAGCCGATCCCCTGATCACAGAATCACCCGATACTCTTCCCTGCCAGTCCCAACTCCTTCGCAATCCCTTTCATCGCCTCGATACAAAAAGCAATGTGCTCTTCGAGATCAATGCCGAGATCGGCGGCGCCGCGGATGATATCCTCACGATTCACGGCGCGCGCAAAGGCTTTGTCCTTCATCTTCTTGCGCACAGATTTCGCGTCCACTTCCGCCAGCGATTTGCCCGGTTTGACGAGCGCCGTTGCAGTGATGAACCCGGAGAGTTCATCGCAGGCATAGAGAGTTTTCTCCATTTTGCTTTCGCGCTTCACGCCGCTGTAATCAGCATGGGAAAGAATGGCGCGGCGAATTTCCTCTGGATACCCGCGCTCCTCAAGGACTTTGTTTCCGACAAAGGGATGCTCCTGCTCGGTGGGATATTTTTCGTAGTCGAAGTCATGCAGCAGGCCGGTGATGCCCCAAGTCTCAGCGTCCTCGCCGAACTTAGCGGCATAAGCGCGCATGCAGGTCTCGACGGCCAGCATGTGCTTGCGCAGGCTTTCCGATTGCGTGTACTCACAGATCAGGTCCCAGGCGGAGGCGCGGTTAATCATGGCTTTTACCCTGTTTTCTCCTAGTATTCACCGGCATTCCCGGTTTTCCTACCTTTTTTACCTGAACTTTTTGATTGACAACGACTGAATCATGATTAAGACTACTTACGTTTTCAGGTACCCGCAGTAGATTTTGGAGTTCGGCCGGCTCTGGCACGCTCCGAAACAATCCATGGCCACTACTCTGGCGCCGGTTGATTCGCGGGAAGTTGTCCGTTGCGATCAATGCCACCTGGTCCAGTTCCGGACCATCAACAATCTTTGCAGACGCTGCAAAACCTCGCTCGATGAAGACGAGCCGGAACCGATCCTGGCCCCTCAGCCGACTGCGCCTGAGCCCACGACGAATGGCCGTTCGCATTTGCAAATTGCTGCTGCCATCCGCATGCTGCGCCAGCGCAACGGCATGAGCCAGCGCCAGCTCGCGACGCGCATGCAGGTTCCGCGGACCTACGTCTCCAAGATCGAGAACGAAAAAGCCGTGCCGACGCTTTCCTCGCTGGAACGGCTTGCAGCCGGACTCGAGGTCGGCGTGGCTGATCTGCTGCGCGGAACCAGCCGCACGTTGCAGGATGAAATCGCCGACTTGATGCAGGACGAGTTCATCGCTGAGATGGTGCCGCTGCTGAGCAAACTCGATTCGCTTCAGAAATCCACGTTGCTGGCGCAGTTGCGGGATCTAAGCATCCGGCCAAGACGGAGTGCTTGAAAAAGCAGCAATTAGCAAATGGCAATTGGCAGGTAATGTCTAAAGGAAATGACGCCACCTGCACGTCGTCGCGGAAGGAGTTGGGGAAATTTCTAGCTGCTTCCGCGCGAGGTCCTTCACCATTCACAATCTGAGCAAAAGCGGCTTGCCCGCATTCCGGCGCTACTTAAACGCTCCGACGGCTGCGGTCTCGTCATCTTTAATATCGAAGACGGTATAGAGCTTCGTAATCTGAAGCAGGTCGTGGACCTTCTTCGTCAGGTTGAGCAGCTTCAGTTCGCCGCCCTGGTTGCGGACGGAGGTGAACGCGCTCACCAGCTCGCCAATCCCGGAGCTGTCAATGTAGGTGACGTTGCCAAGATTCAGCAGGATTTTCTTTGATCCCCTGCTCAGCAGGTCGCGAATAGTGTCCCGCAGGATCACACTGCCCTCGCCCAGCGTGATGCGTCCGCTCATATCAACCACGGTCACGCCGTTCACCTGCCGCGTGTTTGCCTTCATTGTCACTGTCGTTCCTCCTTGGCATGTTTCTTGATAAGTGTGATCTCGGTCCCGGGATTCATGTTCCGGAACTTCACCTCATCCATAAACGCGCGGATCAGAAAGATGCCGCGTCCTGATCCCTTCATCAGATTTTCCGGCGCCAGCGGATCGGGGATGTTACTGGCGTCGAGCCCCTGTCCCTGGTCGGTTATAGTGATGACGATCGAGTCATCTGTGCTCTCATAGGCGAGGAAGAATTTCTTTCCCGGATCGTAGGCATTGCCGTGCAGCACCGCGTTCACCGCTGCTTCCCGCACCGCCATGGCGATGTTCGATTGCTCATCCTCGTCAAAACCTGCGCCCGCGGCAAACTTCACCGCCGTACTCTCGGCCGTGTTCACGCTATCCAGGGTCGAGTCCAGTGTGTAGGAAACCCGGTTTGTCATGCGGCTTGTCACCAGGGCAAAGTGGTCCGGCTGGGCGATTCCGTAGTTTGCCTATCAGATGAGGCACTTGTCAAACCGGAGGCGCATTAAAGCACAAAGGACGCAAAAGACCATGAAGTCCAAGCAGGGTTCTTCTGTGATTGCGCAAACACGAAAAAATTCTGTGACGCTGACACCCCTTCGTGCCCTTCGTGGTTCGCTTTCAGTGCTGGACCGGCGAAAACTGCAGCGCCATGACCGTTTGGTCATCTCCGATCTGCGCACTGGCGCGGAAGGCGAGCACGTCCTGGATGCAGCGTTCCACCAGTTGCCGCGACTTTTCCGCTGCGCACCGATGCAGCAGTTGTGCCAGCCGCTGCGCTCCATATTCCGCGCCGTCGATTCCGGAAGCCTCGGTGAATCCGTCTGTGTAGAGCACTAGGCTGTCGCCGGGCGAGAACTGGATCTTGCTTGAGACGAACTGCTGGTCATGGAACAACCCGACCGGTAATGACGCGCTATCAATCGGCCGCGCGCCATCGCGAGTCAGATGCAGCGGCGCCAAGTGTCCTCCGTTGCAGATCTCCACCTCACCGCATTCTTTGGCTTTGCCGGCAATCAACGTTGCGTACTGGGTCGGCAGCGTGCTTTCGCAGAAGATGCGGTTGGCGCGCTCCACCAATTCCGGCAGCGGCAGACCTGTCGGCACAAGCGCGCGGAACATGGCGTGCAGATTGGCCATCAACATGGAAGCCGCAACGCCTTTGCCGGAAACGTCGCCTAGCATGAAGAAGAGCTCTCTTCCGTGACTCAGCACGTCCAGATAGTCGCCGCTCACCGCACCCGCCGGCGCATAGTGATAAGCCACATTCCAGCCCGCGGCAGCAAAGTCCTCAGGCGGCAGCAGCCCGCGCTGGATTCGTGCCGCAAGCTGCAAGTCGGCTTCAAGAGCTCTCGCCTGTTCCGGCGTGAGACAGCCCAGGCAGAGATTGGTCAGCGGATCGGCAATCAAGCGCTCCTGCTCCACCTCTCCCTTACAGTCTTCGCAAACTCCGAACGCGCCTGAGTCCATCTTTTCCAGCGCCCGGTCTACCTGATCGAGCAGTTGCAGCACGTTTACTGTCTGAGTTCGGGCGGCTGCCGATTCGAGTCTCTGACGCCGCGCCACCAACTGGTCGCGCAAAACATGAAGGTCGG
This sequence comes from Terriglobales bacterium, assembly GCA_035280185.1. Classification (GTDB taxonomy): domain Bacteria; phylum Acidobacteriota; class Terriglobia; order Terriglobales; family Acidobacteriaceae; genus Angelobacter. The sequence goes on along the minus strand of DATEGH010000172.1, from coordinate 17,813 downwards.
CTACGTGTACTGCCATCTTGCATCTCCCTGTATCTTGTAAAAGATGTTGCGCCGGGCGCGAAGATTCGCGGAATTTCGCCTTATTCCGGCGTGCTCCAAGCTATCAGGAGCAGTGGATTGCCGCTATCCGCGCCTTGCTTTCAAAATCCTGAATAGCGCTGGCAACACCGCAGCACATTCTGTATTCTGCGAAGTGGGCAGCGGCTCCAATCACACAGAGCGGCTGGTCCCCTTCGCTCTCCGTGTTCTCTGTGTCCTCTGTGGTTAAGAGATGGCCAACGGCATCGCGCTTTCGCGGCTTCTGGGCGCGCCGGTCTATGACGAAACCGGCTCCGTTGCCGGACGTGTGCGCGAACTCGCCATCGTGCCGCAGGAAGACCCCAACCGCATTGCCGACCTGCTGGTAAAAACCTCCGATGGCGACCGCCTGCTTCCCGCCCGCCTGCTGCGCGGGATCGATCAGTTCTCCGTCCGCGCTTCCGGCCGGCCCGCGCAGTGGCCTCCGCTGGTGAGTTCCGAAGGCATGCTGCTGCTGGAACGCGATCTGCTCGACCAGCAGATCATCGACGTTTCCGGACGAAAAGTGGTCCGCGTCAACGACGTTGACCTTCATCCTGAGCAGCTCAACGGCGGATTCACGCTGAAGGTCGGCCAGGTGAACATCGGGCTGCGTGGCGCAGTTCGCCGTCTGCTAAAGGGACTCGCGCCCGGAGCGGCCATTGAAGCCCTGGCTTCGCGTATGCCTGAGCGCGGCATTCCCTGGGAGGCCGTGGACTTGATCGAGACCGATCCGGCGCGCCGCGTCCGTCTGCGTCTGGAGTATGAGCGCCTCTCCAAGCTGCATCCGGCCGACATCGCCGACATTCTCGAAGAACTTGCTCCCGCCGAGCGCGAAGCCATCTTCCAGTCACTCGACGAAGAAGTCGCCGCCGACGCCCTGGAAGAGATCCATCCGCGAATGCAGGTGGAACTCATGCGCTCCATCGATTCCAACCGCGCCGCTGACATCGTGGAAGAAATGGACCCCGACGCCGCCGCCGACCTGCTCGCCGATCTTCCCGCCGAGACTTCTGGCGAGATCCTGGAAGAGATGGAGCCGGAAGAGCGTCAGGAAGTCTCCGAGCTGCTGGCCTTCCGGGAAAACACAGCCGCCGGCCGCATGACCACCGAGTTCGTCGCGCTCTCGCCCGACGCCACCGTTGGCAACGCCGTAGACAAGCTGCGCAACTTCGAAGGCCAGGCCGAATCTATCGCAACCATCTTCTTAATTGATAGCGAAGGCAAGCTTGCCGGCTCGGTTCCGCTGGTTTCGCTGGTGCTGGCTCCTGCTGGCACGCGTCTCGGCAGCTTGAGCCCTGACCACGTGATCTACTGCGAAGAAGATACTCCCGATGAAGAAGTCGCCGAGATGTTTGATAAATACAATCTCTCGACTTTGCCTGTAGTAGGCCACGAGGGCAAACTAGCGGGCGTCATCACGGCCGACGACATTATTAGTATCCTGAGAAACCGAATCTAAAGGCTGACCGATTTCAGACTCTTGTGGCTCCGCAGTAGCTTAAGACTCAGAGTTCCTAGTTGTAGCTTTGGGATAGTGAGGCCTAACTCCTTTAGATCGTGGGATGGACAGGGACAGGGGGCGTCAGCTTCTTCTCTCCGCGCAGGGCTTGGCTTCGTTCCGCGATCATCCGCGTTGATCCGCGGTAGGCTTTTGCTTTTCAGATCACCCGATCAGCAGATCACCCGATCACCCGATAGAGGGGTGGCCTACCCCATCCCTGTATCCCATAAACTAAAGGACTTAGCTCACTTCACCCCAGGGTGATCCCGGAAGGAAGGAGTCATTCAGCTATTAATCTTGCCCGATTAGGAGACTCTGGTCGTCAAGAGCCAAGAGCAAAGAGCGAGAACCAAATGCCAAAAGGCAGCTTGCCAAATACCAAGTACTAAATACTAAGTACTCGCTTTATTCACTTTTCAAATATCTTTTCTTCCCCGTCCTGAGACGGCTTAACTGCAAACCCATTCTGCCCCGTTTCGTTGTGCGAATCAATTGCGAAATTGGCCAATGCTCCAGCAGAAAAAAGTACATTGTCCTCTTTTTGCTTCAACAGTCACATCGCTCAGCCAGCCAACTCAGCCTGATGTGCAAGCAGGTTCGAGGTTCGGATCACCCGATCACCGGATCACTCGATGGCTACATGTTCTCTGGGACAAAAAAATTTCCACAACCACGCTGTGCGGAATGGGGCAGATCACTATGGCAAATCATAAATTTTCAGTGAATTCATGCTCAGTACCGCCAATTTCTTCCCGTCAGGTGAGAGCGCGTAAGCAAAATCCGACACTCCCAGGGCTTCCAGCTGCAATCCACCGCCATGAACCGCAGGCAGCGCATCTTGGATGAATTTGAGAGCGGCAATCTCGCGTCCCTGTTTCCAATCTACGACATAGAGGCGTGTTGACCACCGATGCCCCCGCTCACTCTTAGATTGGCGATCGCCATATGCAATGCGAGGTGCGTTCGTGGCGGGCGTGGGGCCAGCCAGGCCTATGCCAGGTTCGGAGGCGATTGTGTAGTATTCATGACCTTCGAGATCAAGAACTTGGTAATCGCCCTCAAGGATCAACAGATGTTTTTCATCCAATTGAACATAGCGTTCATACTTGTGATCCAAAACAACTGGATCATTGCACTTTATGCATCGTGGATTGATTGCCTTCCAGACAGGGGCATGGAGGCCAACAGTATATTGGCCAATGTAGATTGAGTCGCCCCTCGCATTAAGACTGTACCCACACCCTGTTGCTCTGGTTGCTTGAGAGGTTTGGCCGATCTGTTTTAATGTTTCTCGGTCATACCAGGCAACCTGTGTGCCGCCTCCGCTCTCTCTTCCGCGCAGCGTATGACAAACAATCAACGAACGTCCCGAATTCGAGATTCCCGCCTTGTAGTACTCCTGAAAAACTTCCTCGCCTGTGGCCAATGGTTTGTCTCCGTGATATGCAAGCGTCATCTTGTTTTGCAGCTGGGCATCATAGGAATAGACCATGAACTGATTGTCCACGCGCACGACGAAGCCCCCGTCATGGGTGGGTATCAATTGTGCTTGCTCGCGAATCGCGTCCCACTCCAGATGCTTTGCAATCCCAGGTCCTTGATCGACATCAAAAATTAGCGCATGGAATTTGTACAAAGGCGATTCAGCCCTTTCTCGCGGAGAAATCTGCCCTACACGTGGGACAAGGATCGTGCCATCGCTGGGTGATGCGCCCCTGCCGTCTTCATATGTGACGGCAATCTTTTGATTGTCAAGGAAGACAATTGTGGGGCTTTTCAAAGTTATTATCTTGAGTTGCTTTGCCATTCTGGCGGCATAATCGGTATCTACATTCAGGTCCCAGGAGCGCACGGCTACAGGCGGCTGCTCCTGAGCCCATGCCGTGCAACAGATACCGAAAAGGGATACTGCTATCGCCGTTAAGTTGAGCCCCGGATTTTTCAGCATTGCTTCTACCTCTCTTTTGCATCTGGCGTCGGTTTTCAGCGTCTTGCCGATAGCGACTTCTGAAGCCTGGCCTTTCAGAAGTCGCTGATTTTCATCACGACTTGGCGGGAATGGCTAATAGGGCCACATGGCAAGCACTGTGCAGCCACTATCGTCGCACCAAGAGAGCACCCAGAACCATCCTGAACCGCCGCCGCCCGCTCCTCCGGTATTGGGCACGCCTTTGGGGTTTTTTCTCGAGAAGACCATGAGATGATCGCATTTATTCTGAGACACGTCGTCCTGCAGTCTCGCCGCTGCGGCGGTTCCGCTGGCCAGTGCTCTATTCAGGTCGTGCTTCACGCCATGAATCTGCGTTTTGTGGCCCTGCCCGGCCGTAGTGAGATTCACCAGCCCATCAAAAAATCCATCGCCGCGGGCCATGAAGGTCTTCTGGGTATCCATGCCGTCCGGAGTCTTACCGTTCTGGGTCTGAAACAGAGACCCGTTGATCACACCAGGACTAAAGTAGTCGACGCGTGTGACTGTACCCGCTAACTTCGAGTCGCCATTCAAAACCGATGAAATGGTTGCGGCGCCACCACTGTAACCTAAGGCTTGGACACCCAAACCATCGTGTTGGTCTGATGCTTCAAGGGCATTGCGAGTCACATCGTCTTCAGGCGTATCTGCAGGCGTCTCCACGCCCCCTCCCTCATTGAATACATCGTTAACTCCTGTAATCTTTCCTAAAACGTCGCCGTTATATTCGAAAGGAAACGCTACGTTGACACCTAAGTCGAAAGCGGTTTGAATCAACTTTTGCCGCTTGGGGTGTCCGGGTCCATATTAATGCCCGCAATGATCGTCCCGCACCTGCCGTCTGAATCAACCTGGTTTCCAGGATCGTTGGTCACATAGGAAAATCTGTTTAATGATTGTGGATCCGTGGCGGTGCCTGGCATCGAGTCAGGAGACTGGAACCTGCCATAGCTACTTCCGTAAAAGCGATTGAGAGCATAATCCAGCTTCGACTCCGCGCTGTCGCGTTCATATCCCGTGAATTTCCACTTATCGGGCGTGCCGGTTTCATACCAGACTTCCCCAAATGGGAGATGCCCGAAGGTGCGCGTCACATTTCCTGCAGCATCGGTCTCCAAGCGATTGGAGATGTGATCAGGATAGTGGTACGTCACCGCGCCCCCTGCGATGGTGGCCAGCAACCTGCCTCCGGAGTAGATGTATTCGTTGCTCAGGCTGCCATTCACATATTCGGCGATCACTTTGCCCCCGGCATAGACATACGTCGTCGTGGTTCCGGAAACCGTCTTTTGCATCCTCCAGCGGTGGCCGTCATAAACGTAGGCCGGGCCGGTGCCGTTGATGCGGGTCAGCTCGCCTTCGGCATTGTAGGTATAGCTGTAAGAAGGATCCTGGAGCACATTGCCGGCAAGATCATAGGTGAAACCGCTCCCTGGACTGACGCGATTGGTAGCCGAATCGATCAGAAGCGAAGGCGCTCCGGTGATGAGAGTTCCTGCAGGAGTACCAGCCGACTGTGAAAGCCGGTTGCCGTACCGGTCGTAGCTCCACTGCAGATTCCATGTGTTGGGTGAGATCAGGTCCTGGGTCTGCGCTTGACTGAGCCGACCTAGCGCGTCATATGCATAGCTGGTACTGAACGCCGGTCCGCGGCTGTCCGTGATTCCCTGGATCTTACCGTTATTGTGGCCGTTCGCGTCGGTGTAGCTATAGGCCAGATTCAGCAGAGTATTGGAACCCGCAACATAGGCGAGAGACGACATTTGCAGATGGTCATTGTAGCCGAAGGCTCCGGTCACGCCGCTGCCGTAGTTGACGTTCAAAGGCTGTTGCGAGGCATTAAAACCGTTAGCGGCGGGAACAGAAAGGTAGGTGGTACCGCCGCTTGCAATCGAAGTCAGGCGCCCGGCGGCATCGTAGCCCTGCTGCACTACCCGCGTCGAAGGGTAAGTAATGCTTGTGACCTGGTCAGCAGAGTTGTAACCATAACCAACGTTGTATGTAGCGGTTCCGATGGACCTGGCGACATTAGTGATTCGACCCATCAAATCATAAGTGTTGGTTTCTGAACCTGCGCCATCTGTCATGGTAGGCGGCCATTGTTATTCGACGCGGCATTGGTACCATATGCGTAGCTAACAGCGGGCGTGTCGGGAACACCCGTGCTGCCCACATTATAAGATACTTGTGTGAGTCTATTGAAAGCATCATAGGTGTTGGTGGTAGTTACTCCACGGGCATCAGTGGTGTAACAAGGGGACGATGTATGAAACCCAGGGACAGACGGGACGTTTTCTGGGAAACCCGGGGGAAACCCGGGGACAGGAAGCTGTGAAGAAATTGAGCGTGAGGGACTCGATAATGCTATTGCGGAAATGGGCAATGGCCGTACACTGTGACGAGTGATCCAAAGACGCCTTCACCGCGATTAGCATGCATTGACCGACGCCAGTTCGTGTTGCGCACTGTGGATGTCGAGAGACTCATCGACGAGGACCACAGTGCACGATCCATTTGGGAACTGATCGGACGGTTAGACCTCAGCCTTTATTACGCGCAAATTGAAGCTGTCGAGGGCCGCGCAGGCCGCGATCATACCGCCCCACAGTTGTTGTAAGGGGAAGTTCGATGAGCCCCGGTGCGGAGGCCGGGGCTCATTTCTAAGCACTCATCAGACCCTAGAATTCGAATTTCGCGCGGACTCTCATCGATCGTCCGAACGAATCGGTTTGCGTTGTATCCAGGAACGAACCTTTAGCTGAGCCGTTGACGGTGCGGTCAGCCACGAAGTTTCCCAGATTCGTCGTGTTAAGAGCATTGAACATATCCAGCCGAAGCTCGAACCCAGACTTTTCCTTCAATCGGAATCTTTTGGCGATGGAGAAGTCAAGGTTATCAAGCCCCGGAGCACGAAGTGTGTTCCGGCCGACTGTGTTGGCGTTGGGGCCCCCAGTTCCCTCGATAAAGTGAACTGTCCGCGGGTCTACACAGGATGTGTTGGAGATATCGGGGTTTGCGTATCCGCTGGCGCATACCGAGGTGGGTACGATAATCGCCCTTGTATTAAAAGGAGCAGCAGCGTTGCTGATGTCCGGGCGGTCCGGCCCCGTCTGGCCATCACCGTTGCGGTCAGTGCCATTGGCGATTGTGAATGGGAAGCCAGTCTGCCAATGAGAAACACCCGACAGCGTCCACCCTCCTGCCAGTGAGCCCAAAAGACCGCGTTGCGGCGCTGGAGGACTCCACGTGAGTCCTAAAGCTCCCACATGCCGGCGATCAAAATCTGAGTCTCCGTAATCTATGTGCGGGCTCGCTCCCAGGACTTGTGAAACCGACTGAAATGAGCTGGGCGTCGAGTCAAAAGCAAATACATCGCTGATGTCGTCGAGATAATGCGCGTAGCTGTAGGAGCCGATGAGTTGTACCGATCCGATCGGTGTCGTTTTAAAGTTGCTTCGCAGGTTGATCTGAAGCGACTCATAGTTGGAGTTTGCTGACGCCGCCCGCACCGTGCGGATACCCTGACCCGCCCTGATACTGGGAACCAGGGAAGTCTGCAATTCTGTATGGAGGCGGTCTCCTGTGGCACGGTTAATAATCGGATTCATATCAATTGTTCGGTAGAGATGGTGCGAGACGGAACCGACGTAGGAGGCGTCCCAGATCATGTGGAAGGGCAGTTCACGCTCAAAGCCGAGAGACCAGCGGCTGGTGAGCGGGTTGGGGAAGTCTCCGAGGAACAGGTTTGACTGCGCGGAAGTCTTGTCCGGAGGAGTAGCAACTATTCCATCAAACAGGCTGCTGAAACTTGCCGCTCCCCGGCCAACTGAGTTGGACAAGATATTGCCGCCCAAGGTGTTCGGCGAAGAGCCGGCGATGTTCGAGAGCAGGTTATTAAAAGCGTTGTCGTAGCTGGTCTGGAAACCGCCACGCCACACCATTTTTTCTCCGCCCATCATTCGGTTGAAGACATTGTCTCCCTTCGGGTTCCAGGCGAAACCTACGGTTGGTCCGAAGTTCTTTTTATAGGGTTCCACTGGGTGAGGCGCCGCGAAGTTCACCGTATCGTAGTTTGTAAAAGCAGCCACAGTAAACGTGTTCTCGGGGGCCCCGAATAGTTCGTAACGCAATCCCAGATTAAGAGTCAAATTTGTGGTCGTTTTCCACGAATCCTCGAAGAAATACGACTGACGGAAAAGATCCGGGTGATACACCGATGTACCGAATTGCCGGTTCAAGCTCCCGCTTCTGCCGCCAAAGTCGTCCAGGAAATTCGCAAAGGCGCTCACACCGGTACTCGACGAATAGACAAAAGAACCGCGCTCATTGAAGGGGGGATGCTGACGGGCCAGTTGCCTGAGGAAGTCCGCGCCAAAGCGGAAGGTGTGCTTGCCTCGCACCAGGGACATGGTGTCCTGATATTGCCAGTTATTGGCAAATCTAAACTGCGGAATGTTGGTAGGCGCGCCAAATCCCGTGATTCCGTTGCCAAGGCCGCCAAAATTCTGCAGATTGAGGTGGAACGGATCGGTTGCGGCTCTTTCGAAATCAAATCCGATGCGGCCGTAGTTAAAACGGAACTCGTTCGTCATTCTTGGACTAATGACATAAGTGTCAGTGAAAGCGCCGGTCATGGTTCGGCCGGTAAAGTTGAAATCAAATCCTGGCAGGTTATTGAGACCGTCAGGGCTGGTGATACTGCTGTCATAAAGCCATCGGAAGCTCATAATCTGCTTGTCTGAAACGTTGTGGTCGACACGGATTTGATGATTGTTGTCGAGCGATGACAGCGGCTCCTCGCGAACGACCTGCGCTGTATCAAAAAACTGTCCGGCACGGGTACCGCCATTGCAGGCCCCGCTTGGCACATTAATAGGAACGCGTGCCGGATTAAGTGACGGATTGCCGCGGAGTGGTCCCAGTGCCTGTAGATAGAGCGCCGCATTGGGACAAGAAGCGGCAAGCGCGGTTAGCGTGGCTACTCCGGAATCCGTGGCGACTCGCAGAGTCCTGGTGGTCTTGCCGAAGAAGCGGTCCCACTGCCCTGCACCAAAGAAGAAGGTCTTATTGTGCCCGTTATAGAGTCCCGGGATAATCACCGGGCCGCCGATGGTGAAGTCAGGAATGTTTTCTACTGTTCGGGGCGGGTCAGTCAAGCCACCCACTTTGTCGAGGTGATTGAGCGCCTTAAACGCGCTGCCTGTATAGACCCAGGCAGCCGATCCGTGCAAACTATTGGTGCCGGATTTCGTAACTTGATTGAAGATAGCCCCGCCAGACCTTCCGTATTCAGCGCTGAAATTCGCCGTCTGAATGCTGAATTCCTCTACCGCGTCTGGATTCGTGATTGTGAATGCAGGGCCGGTAACGGAGATATCGTTGTTTTCAACACCGTCAATAAGGAAGTTGTTGCCGCGTGGTCTTTGGCCGTTAACAGAGAAGTTCAGAGTGCCATTTTGGTTAATCGAGTTGCCGCTAGCGAGTGAAACGCCCGGCGCCAATTGAGCCAGGGTCAGACTATCGCCACCGGCAATGGGCAAGGTGCTGATTGTCTGGGCAGAGAAGTTTTGGCTGCGTACCTGCTCCGAGGTCTGCAATTCCTCTTGTACGCCCGTCGCTTCGACACTGACGACCTCCTGGGAGCTTCCAACCTTCAGGGCAAAATCAATGTTAGTTGTTCGCGACGCCAGAATTTCGATGCCCGTCTTAGCTGCGGTGGCAAAACCCTTAGCTTGAACGCTTAATCGATAAGTCCCAAGGTCTACCGCATCGAAACGATAAATTCCCGCCGAATTGGTGGTTGTCTGACGCGTGATTCCCGTGTCCACTTGGGTTATTTTGACGCCCGCGTTCGCGACTACCGCCCCGGTGCCGTCCGTAACTGTGCCGGTTAGGGTTCCGCGACTGGTTTGGGCGCTCAGGGTGAAACCGAGTGCTGCTATCGACAGCAACACGAATGCGAGAAAGCGAAGTCTTCGACTCATTCTCTTCTCTCCATTTTGGTGGTGAAATTGACGGCGGAGGGAATTACAAACTTTGATTCGATCCTATACAGAATGGAGGAACCCTATACTGAATTCTGGCCCAACCTCCAAACTCCCCCACAACACGCTTGGCGGTGAGCGCTGCAACCAGAGTTCCACAACCTAAGCTATTAGTTCTAAACCTTTAGGGTTAGGACAGCCTACAAATTATGGAATCTTATCAGGGGACGATATATGATATTAAGAAATTGTAAGTTGCGTCGAGGTCTTCGCAAAATAATCTAAGGCGTTACCTTGGATTGCTCCTCCTTTCTTGGATGTATGCTGCTGAGCGGATGCGCGTTCCCCGTCTAAACCTGTGTCCTGACTTCTGTTTTGACCGCTGCCCCGGCACTTGCCGAATCAACCGCCGACCGGGGGCGATGTTCGCAAGCCATGAGCAACCTAAAAAACTCAGGCTGCAAAAGTGCTCTCAGGATCGGGAAAGCTCTTAAGATGGCGTGCTGCAAGTTTCGCATCTGGGATGTCAACCAACGGGTCATAAAACCGCTTCTCCTCGCACATCATCTTGCGCCTCGCGCGGATTTAGGAGAGCGGCTCATTTTCAGCTAGACTCTACTCCAATGGTCTTCGTCCTCGACAACTACGACTCTTTCACTTACAACCTGGTCCAATACCTGGGCGAGTTGGGCCGGAAGGTGGAAGTTCGCCGCAACGACGAAGTCACGCTGCATCAGATCGAGCAGATCGGTCCCAGCCACATCCTGATTTCTCCCGGGCCATGCACGCCCAAAGATGCCGGCATCAGCATCGAGCTGATTCGCCATTTCTCCGGCAAGAAGCCGATTCTCGGCGTTTGCCTGGGACATCAGGCTATTGGCGCCGCATTTGGCGGAAACGTGGTGCGCGCCAAGAACGTGATGCACGGCAAGACCAGCCGCATCCAGCATGACGGCCGCACCGTGTTTCGCAACGCTCCTCAGCCCATGACCGCCACGCGCTACCATTCGCTCATCGTGTCAGAAGAGGGACTGCCTGCCGACTTGGAAGTCAGCGCTGAGACTCGCGAACCTGACGGCACACGCGTCATCATGGGGCTGCGGCACAAGAGCTTTCCCGTGGAGGGCGTCCAATTTCATCCTGAAAGCGTCCTTACCGATTCCGGCCGGCTGCTGCTCAAGAATTTTCTAGATCTGTAAGTTCCAGGTTCCTGATCGAGTTCTTTCATCGCTGACGCGATGAACGTCTGCTGAGCCAAATACCTGCTCGAAACGCTTGCGCCTGTGCGCTACAATCGTTGCCGGAATCTGGCGATCTGGTACTGGAGGCCCTTTATGGCGCAGCCGCAGCCGGAAAAACGTTCAGTCAGGCGCTTTGCCTTTGATCTGCCTACCAGCGTGAAGTTCCTCAACAACGCCGCATCGGACCTTGAGGGACATACTCGCGATGTAAGCTCGCGCGGGGTCTTCATGTATCTGGAGGCGGATTTATCGGAAGGCGCAGGCATTGAGTTCATCATGACGTTGCCGCCGGAAGTAACCTTGGGTAACCCGGTCCGCGTACGCTGCCTGGGGCGTGTGCTCCGAGTGGATCCTAAAGGCAGGGAGCAAGGGGCCGCAATCGCCATTGAGAGCTATGATTTTTTAGCTGAGGAGTAGTTCTGCCAATTTTGCTGAAGACCCCGCTCAAGTCCGCTGCCTGGTTGTTTGCATTCCTGTTCGCCTTGACCACTGCTCATGCCCAGAGCGATGTCCCGATTGGGGAACTCTTCCCCCTGGATACAGGCGCAGCTCAGCCGGCCCAGCCCGTGGGTTCCGGCATGCCCGTGGCGTCAGGCTCGGAGCTCGCTGCCGGGGTTGCTCCGGCGCGTTTTCGCCTGAATCGCGGCGGACAGGTGCGCATCTGCCCGCGCAGCACTTTGAGCGTGAATTCCGGTAGTTTCGGGCTGATGCTGGGAATGGGAGCAGGCAATGTCGAACTCGATTACCGCGTTCCTGTTCGCGGCTCGGACATTCTGCTGACGCCGGATTTCAGCCTTCAGCTCCTCGGTCCGGGCGTGTTTCATTTCGCTCTCGGCGTGGACAAGAAAGGCGACACCTGTTTCAAATCGCTTCCCGGGAACCTTTCGCAGATCGTAGTCTCGGAACTCCTCGGCACCGGCACTTACAAAACCAAAGCCGGTGAGGCGGTTTCTTTCTCCGGCGGAAAGCTCAATGCTCCCGCGAAGCTGACCAGCGATTGCGGATGCCCGCCCGCTTCCACACCCACAATCCTCGCTTCCTCGCAGCCTCCAACTCCGGCAAGTACACCGGCGCCCGTCAGCTCGCCCACTCCTGCACCACAACCCGCGGCCACGCCCGCCAAGCCTGTCGCGCCTGCGGCCAACATCGCGGCAACTCGCGTTCCCGTCGGCGCTCCGGCCACTCCAAATCCTGAGCGGCCGATGCCGGAACAGAAGCCCGGGCAGGTCCAGGTGGAAGTGGAAGCGCCGTTCATCTATAGCGCTCGCGCGGCAGACGTCCAGCCTTATTCTGTCGCCAAAGTCAGTTTTTCCAGTTTGCCGAACACACTTATCCCGCAAGAAGTAGAGGACCCGCTCGTTCTTAATCCGGAGCCACAGCCTTCTGCCACAGTTCAACCGATCGCTGCGGCCACGCCGCCACAGCCGGCGCCGGCAAAGAAGAAGAGCAAGGGATTTTTGGGACGGGTTAAGGGGTTCTTTGGCTCTATTTTCCGCCACTAAGTCGTTGAGAACTGAGTTAAACTTTAGCCCAATACACCTTTAGAGAAACATTTGCCGCGCCAAGGCGTCTATACTGTTGAAGAGACATGTCTCCGCTCGATGCCAAAATCGAAACCTCCCCTGAACCGGCGCGCAGCAATGACCCCCAAGACGTGCGGAAATTTGTCAGGCAGGAAGCCTCAGATGCGGGTCTGACCACGATTTTCGGCGGCGGTTACGGCCAGTATCAGGTCCGGCCGCAGAATTTCCTGGTTTCGCTGGCCACCCATACCATTGCGCTGGGCCTCATTATCTGGCTGTTTCACATCACGATCCAGCCCAAGATCATGCCGTCAATCTCGAGCACGCCGATCGAGCTGACGGACTATACCTTCAAAGTCGGTAAAGGTGGGCAGAGCGGGGGCGGCGGCGGTGAAGCCAGCAGGCTGAAAGCTTCAAAAGGCACCCCGCCAAAAGCTGCCAAAGATCAATTTACTCCGCCCGTGGTATTGGAGCAGCACAAGAGCAAATTGATGATGACTCCCACGGTGGTCGCAGACGCCAGAATTCCGCAGAGCGTCCAGATGGGAGATCCGCTCTCCAAGCTGATGATTCCTTCGAGCGGCACCGGCGTAACCGGAGGAATCGGCAGTGGCGATGGCGGCGGTGTAGGCTCTGGCCATGGCGGGCCGGGAGTTGGGCCGGGATATTTCAGGCCCGGAATCGACGGCGTAACTTCTCCGCGGGCAATCTTCACTCCTGAGCCCGAGTTCTCTGAAGAGGCGCGCAAAGCCAAATACCAGGGCGCGGTAATGATCGACGCAGTGATCGGTACCGATGGCCGGGTACACAATGCCCATATCGTGCGCTCTCTGGGAATGGGTCTGGACGAAAAGGCGATGGAGATCGTCAAACTCTGGAAGTTTGATCCCGGCAAAAAAGATGGCAGGCCGGTCCCCGTCCAAATGGGCCTGGAAATAGACTTCAACCTGTACTGATCCCCCGGTCCGTCTGGAGCTTACTCCGCCACTTCTTCCAGCAGCCCGCGCTCCTTCTTTTCCTGGCACTCAATGCAGTAGCGTGTCCAGGGAACAGCTTCCAAACGCTTGGAATTGATCTCATTCCCGCAGTTCACGCATTCTCCAAACGTGCCTTCTCGGATGCGCTGGAGCGCCGTCTCAACCATATTCAGAAGCTGGCGGTCATTATTGCTTTGTGAGAAGAGGAATTCCTTGGTGTAGGAATTGGCTGCACGGTCAGCGATGTCCTGGGCGGAATCCTGGTCGGCAACGCGGCCGTCCTCTTCCGTGCGGCTCACAGTCTTGCGCAGAGCTTGCTGCCGCTCCTCGAGCCGCTTTTTGAATGTGTCCAGCTTCTTCTTATCCATGTCTCTCGATAAATTAGTAATCTTAGTCGCCATCGAATGAACCCGTCAATTTTTGGAAAAACGAATGAGTTAGATGCGGCAAGAGCGCAGTTCGTCACAAGCTTTCTAAAAGCTATCTCCTCTCTGCCTGATGTGGCGTCATTTGGCATGCGAAACAAGAAACGCGGCAAAAGAAAAAAGCGGCCCAAAGAGCCGCTTTACAAAGAGGCAAGGGAGGGAGGAAGTCTCAGGGAAGGCGATGCAAGATGACGAACGCCAGGCTTTTGCCGGGACGCTCGAGTCGGAAAAGTCGAAAATCCAGGAAGAGGGTTGAAGTCATTTAAGTTTACGGCCTCTTTAGTCGGTTATCCTCCATAAAGCAACTCACAAACCAAAACTCCGGTTCAGCTCAGGAAAATGCGCAGCTTGGACTTAAGCAGTCACTTATTCAACAACTTAGACTCTAAGTGAGTTGTATCTGAAAGGCGCTTACGAAATTAAGATAGGACACGAATCGGAGGCGTGATGTGGTACTAACATGCCACATTTAGGATTCAACATGCTCAGGATGTGGTCTTCCGTGCTCCTCGAAAGACTTGAGTTTGTTCAACAATGCCTTGTAACTGATCTTTAAAATCTTCGCCGCTTGGCGGCGGTTCCAGCGAGTCTGCGCCAGGACTCGTTCGATTGCTTCGCGCTCTGCCTGCATCGCAGCGCGGCGTCCAATCTCAAGCAGTGATGGCATCTCCAGTTCCTGGCCCGCAACGCCTGTCTGCACGGGCGGAACCGCCGACGCCGGCGGTGCGGTTTGCGGAACGGAGTCCAGCGAGCTTGATGTAATGATGGGCTTGTGGGTGGCGAGCTCGCGAATGATCTGGCCCTCGTTGCCCACGATCACGTATCGTTTCACCAGATTTTCCAGCTCGCGGATGTTCCCTGGCCAGGCGTACTCCATCATTCGCGTAACCGCAAAATCACTGAACATCGACGGCTGCTTGCCATAATGCTGGCTGTACTTCTCCAGAAAATATTCCAGAAAAAGGGGAATCTCTTCGCGGCGCTCGCGCAACGGCGGAATGTGGATGCTGATCACGTTCAGGCGATAGAACAGGTCCTCGCGGAAAACGCCTTCTTCCACGGCGCGCTCCAACGGCTTGTTGGTCGCGGCCAGCACCCGGACATCAACCTGCACGTCGCGCTTTCCGCCAAGCCGTGAGAATTCGTGGTCCTGCAGCACATGCAGCAGTTTCGCCTGGAGCGCCGGATGCATCTCGCTGATTTCATCCAGAAAAATTGTGCCGTTGTTTGCCTGCTCAAATTTGCCCAGTTTCTGCCGCGTGGCGCCGGTGAATGCGCCAGGCTCGTAGCCGAAGAGTTCGCTTTCCAGCAGTTCGTGCGGAATGGCAGCGCAATTCACCTTTACGAAAGGTTTATCGGAACGCGATGATTCCGAATGCACCATGCGCGCCACTACTTCTTTGCCCGTGCCGCTCTCGCCGCGGATCAGTACCGTGGCGGTGGTGTCGGCCACCTGCTCGATGGTGTTTTTTACTTCCATCATTTTCGGGCTGGAGCCGAAGAGCATGGTGAAGTCGCTTTGCCGGCGCACATGCTCGCGAAGTTGCGTTACCTCGCTGTACAGCTGCTGGTTTTCCATCACCTTGGAAATACGGATATCGAGTTCTTTGGGATCGACCGGCTTGCTCAAATAGTCGTCCGCGCCCATCTTCGAAGCGCGAAAAATGAGCTCCGGATCTTTGCTTGCCGAAAGCACCATCAGGGCGACGGAGGGCTTGATCTTCTTCAGCCGTTCCAGAATCTCGGTCCCGACCGATCCCCTCAACGAGATGTCCACCAGGACAAGCGCGGGATCCAAGCTGCGAAACAGGCGGATGGCTTCCTGATCGCTGGAAGCGAGTGAAACCTCAAAATTCCGGCGCGTCAGGTGGGACGCCAGATATTTGG
The DNA here is from genome assembly GCA_035280185.1 of Terriglobales bacterium. GTDB lineage: Bacteria > Acidobacteriota > Terriglobia > Terriglobales > Acidobacteriaceae > Angelobacter. The sequence continues at coordinate 2,246 of DATEGH010000172.1, read as the reverse complement.
CCATTACCACGTCTTCATCAAGGATCAGGACGCGGAATTTATGGTTCATTCTTCAACTCTCCGGGACAGATCCTTTTCCACAGGGTTGGGTCGTTATCGATCAGAAATGGTCTAGATGTACTCTGATTCCATTTTAGGGTATTTGGATGCCCACTGGGAAGCAGAATTAAGCCGAGGTGGGAATCGAGAGGGACAAAATTCCCTCCGAGGTACTTACCTCGTGAATTAAGTGGAAGAGTTTTGCTTATCTTATTAAGAGCTGCGTTTGGCGGAGATGAAATGATAAGGAGGCCAAGGACCGCTCATCACAACCTCAACGCCGGGCAAATGCCGGGTGGCTGTCTGGTATTTGTTCTGATATTTTTCGACTTTTTTGTGCTCGATGAGATGGGCGATATCAATCAGCATGCCGCCGGAGTTCACTTTGCGGCAGCAGACGTCCTGGTCGAGAGGATCGAAAATCTTGTGGACTTGAACCGAGAGGGCGCGGGCCTTGGTCTGGCGCTCGCGCTGGCGGACCGCTTTCTCACGAAGCTTGGTCAGATACTCGCTGCCAACTGTGGTGGGCAGCTCGATCTCTTGCAGTGCCTGACGCAGGGAACCGTCTTTAATCAGAAGCTTCAGATGCATTTCCGCCTTGCCCTTAAGCTTCACCACGCTTTGCAGGAACGCTTTGCGATTGAGACGCACGGCGCGCCGCAGCGCATCGTCAGTATCAAACACCGAGCCAAAACGGAAAGGAAGCACGGTGGTCCGCTTGAAGCATTCACTCACCACATGAGCATGCTGGAGCAGTGCTTTCTGGCCCAGATCGCCTGTAGGAATGTATTCGCTCACGACAACAGAAAAGTCTCCGCTGGGGTATGCGAACGTCTGGGCGTCGGCAATGCCTTTCAAGCCTTCGACGGGAACTGGGCGGCGGGCGCGAATGCCATTTTGAAAAGCCTGCTGCTCAACGATGCAGTATGCGTACCATGCCATGGGGGAGCTTCTCCTGTCCGGAAAAACGTACGGGCCGGCTTGATTGTTATAATCGGGCGAAATACTGCGAAGAGCTTGCAGTGGATTTCGTGACCTCACTTCCACTGCGGCGCGGCGGGTTTTCCTGCGCCTCGACTATCGTATGCTGGAGCAGGTACAAAAGCAACAGAGTTTGTGCATCTAAGATAAGAAAAGTCTTATTGCGGTGACCAGCATGGTTCCCACTGTCCTTTAGGACAACTCAGTCCCCAGAAAAGGTACATTGTCCCAAAAGCCATGTCTTCAGGCCAGCTCGACCTGCAAGTCTGGAGAGCATCTCTCGCTTGGCCTTCCGTAAGCTCACGGAACTCTTTTGCAAGGCATCTCACAAACTGGCCGTTTTTACGCGCGCGCGCATCTCAAAAAAAGCCGCTACACGCGATGATGCCTCACGAATCCGCACAGGTCGCCGCTTTCCCGCCGGAGAAGTTGGTGGCCGAAGTGTTCTCTGAACTGGATGAGAACACGATCCGGCGGCGCTGGCAGCACTTGAACGTGATTCTACGGCTCAGCATGCTTACCGGCCTGCAGATGCAGCTTGAGGCCACTCTTAACCTGCTCTGCGATATGACAGCGGAGATCGCTTCCTTCGACACCGCTCTCGTTTACTTCTGGGACGAAGCCAAGGAGCAGATGCAACTCCGGCTGGAGCGCGGCTTCGAATCCCAGAACGCGGTTCCGGAAGAACTCACGGAGGGCAATATCTTCAATTTATGGGCGGTGCGCTACGGCCGTCCGCTGCTTATCAACAAAGGCAGCCAACCCCAGGCGGACGCGTTGCTGGATCAAGTGCATGCCGTTTCTACGTTGGCCGTCCCGCTCTTCGTCAGCAATCGCGTGATGGGATCGCTGCAACTGTTCTCGTCGCGCGAGAACGCTTTCAATCGCGAAGACGCCCAGCTCATCTGGATCCTTTCGCTCGTCGCTGAAAACCTGCTCACGCGCGAGTACGCCAACGAGGGCCTGCTGCGTTTTGCCTTTACCGACTATCTCACCGGCCTGAAGACCCGCGGCTACTTCGAGCAGCAGCTTGAACTGGAGTTCAAACGCTCTGAGCGCCGGAAGCAGAAGTTTGCGCTACTCATGATCGACATTGATCACTTCAAGCGATTGAATGATACCTTCGGGCACCACGTGGGCGACCAGATCCTGCGCGACGTGAGCTCCATCCTGGTAAAGGACATGCGCGAAGTGGATACAGTGGCGCGTTATGGCGGCGAGGAGTT
>DATEGH010000171.1:0-19485 GCA_035280185.1 Terriglobales bacterium | reverse complement strand
TGTCGCGAAATCTCAAGCTTACGCTGGCCTATGATGGCCACGACTTTGCCGGCTGGCAGGTGCAGCCCGGCCGGGCCACGATTCAGGGCGTTTTGGTGTCCGCTATCGAACAGCTCACGGGTGAAAAGATTCTGCCACAGGGTTCGGGACGGACCGATGCGGGCGTCCATGCGCTGGCTCAGATCGCCAGCGTACCCATCAATTCTTCGATCCCGACTGATAACCTCCGGAGAGCCCTGAATGATCTTTTGCCCGCATCCATTCGAGTCCTTGCCGTGGAGGAGATGCCGCCGGAATTTCATGCTAGAAAATCCGCGCGGGCAAAAACGTATCGCTATCGCATCTACCGGCAGGAGATCTGTGCGCCATTTCTGGCACGCTACGTCTATCACCATCCATACCCGTTGAATGAAAGCGCCATGATTGACGCGGGAGGGCTGGTGATCGGAGAACATGACTTTACTTCGTTTGCCGCAGTGGATCCCGAACGCAACAAAAATGACGCTGCGCCGAACAATGTCAGGAGGATCTTTTCTTCGGAATGGAATCGCGAAGGCGACGAGTTCACCTACATCGTTCGCGGAAATGGCTTTCTTCATCACATGGTTCGGAATCTTGTGGGTACCTTCCTGATGATCGGCAAGGGAAGCCTCACCCAGGCTGATATGCGCCGCATCCTCGATCTGCACGACCGCTCAGCCGCCGCAGCCACAGCGCCTGCGAGTGGACTGTTCCTGGCCAGCGTAGAATACTGATCGGAGCCTCGCCCATGAACGCCATCGCTAGGGATCTACAGGCGCAGATCACTGTCCGCAATCCTGCCAGCCAGGAGATTGTGGGCAGCGTGCCGGAATCGTCCCAAGAAGAGATCAAGGCGGCCGTGGAGCGTGCTCGTGCTGCCCAAACTCGCTGGGCGGCCGCCTCGATTTCCACACGGCTCACTGTTTTGCGCCGGTTCCGGCAGCTCCTGGTGGAGCAGAAACACAAGATTGCCGCGGTTATCACCGCGGAATCAGGCAAGCCGCTGGCGGAAGCATTATCAACCGAGATTCTGGTCGTGCTTGATGCAGTTCGGTTTCTGCTGAACAACGCGCCTTCGTTTCTGCGATCGCAACCGGTTCCGCATGCGAATCTGGCCATGAAGCTCAAACGCGGACTGCTGATACGCCAACCCTATGGTGTTATTGGGATTATCAGTCCGTGGAATTATCCCTTCAGCCTGCCATCAGTTCAGGCGCTCACAGGACTGATTACTGGAAATGCTGTCGTGCTGAAACCCTCGGAACTCACTCCTTTCTCTTCACTCGAACTTAAGCGACTGCTTGATGAGGCCGGTCTGGATCGCGATTTGCTTCACATTGTCACGGGGGAAGGCGCTGTCGGAGGCGCGCTGGTTGCTTCCGGCATTGACAAGCTGGTTTTTACCGGAAGTGTTGCCACCGGGAGGAAGGTAGCGCAGGTGGCGGCGGCACGGCTTTTGCCGGTGGTTTTGGAACTGGGCGGCAAGGATCCGATGATCGTGCTGGACGATGCCGATGTTGATGTCGCGTCGAGCGCTGCCGTCTGGGGCGCTTTCATGAATGCGGGCCAGACCTGCCTCTCCGTCGAACGCTGCTATGTTCACCATTCAATCTACGATAGGTTTCTCCAGGCCTGCGTTGAGAAGACGGCTCGTTTGCAGCAAGGGCCAGGCGCTGAACCCAATGTTGATCTCGGCCCGATGATTCACGAGCGTCAGTTGCGGGTTGTTGAGCGCCACATTCAAGACGCGCTCTCTCGTGGCGCGCGGTTACTGGCCGGAGGCAAAGTTTTGCCACAGCTTGGGCCAAACTTTTTTGCGCCTACAGTGCTGTCCGATGTTACTCATGAAATGGCCGTGATGCGCGAGGAGACCTTCGGCCCGGTTCTTCCAGTTTGCAATTTCAAGACAGAAGACGAAGCTGTGGCGCTGGCCAACGATTCGGAATTCGGTCTGGCCGCAAGCGTTTGGACAAAGGACCGCGGTCGCGGCGAGGCACTGTCTCGTCGCATCAACGCGGGCACTGTTATGGTCAACGACGTAATTGCGTGTTTCGGCATCAGCGAGGCTCCTCACGGCGGGGTGAAGGCCAGCGGCATCGGCCGCACTCATGGACGCTTCGGCTTGGAAGAGATGGTCTGGCCGAAGTACGTTGACTCCGATCTTCTGCCAGGCGTGAAGAAGCTCTGGTGGTACGGCTATGGCGCGGCTTTCCAAAATCAAATGGCTGGATTTGTAGATTTTCTGTTTGGCCGCAATTTAATAAACCGCATGCGCGGGGCCGCAAACAGTACAGGATCATTTCTCCGGCGCAAGCTTCTTTAGCGTAAAATCTGCTTGAGAACGCCAGGAGCTTAACGAAGTGACGCTCAAGCATTCCCATCTCATCTACGACTGGAATTCCAGTGACGAGCCAAGCTCTTCCCCCACCAAGCCTGTGCTTCTGGACGACGAAACCCTGCGAGACGGCTTGCAGTCGCCGTCGGTGAAGGACCCGGATATTGCCCAGAAACTTGAGATCCTTCACCTAATGGAGAGGTTGGGCATCAACATGGTAGATATTGGGCTCCCCGGCGCCGGTCCGCGAGCCGTCGCTGACGTGGAGCGGCTGGCGAAAGAGATCGCCACCTGCCGGCTGAAGATCAAGCCCAACTGCGCTGCCCGCACTCATGAAAACGATATCCGGCCGATCGTCGAAATTTCGCAGCGGATCGGAATTGGAATTGAAGTTGCGTGCTTTATTGGCTCCAGCCCGATTCGCCGCTACACAGAGGATTGGACCGATGATTTCCTCACCAACACCACCAGAAAAGCCGTGACTTATGCCCGCTCTCTGGGCTTGGAAGTCATGTACGTGACGGAAGACACGTCGCGCTGCGACCCAGAGACGGTAAAACGGCTCTACAGCACGGCGATTGAGTGCGGCGCAACCGCCATTGTGGTCTGCGATACCGTCGGGCATGCGACTCCGCAAGGCGTGCAGGCGCTCATCCGGTTTGTGATTGAGCAAGTGATACTGCCCTCTGGGAAAAATGTCCGGCTCGACTGGCACGGCCATTCCGACCGCGGCCTTGCAGTGGCGAATTCGCTCGCAGCTCTCGCTGCCGGGGCCGATTGCGTCCACGGGACGGCTCTGGGCATCGGGGAGCGCGTAGGGAACACGCAAATGGACCAAATGCTGGTAAACCTGAAGCTTATGGGAGTCTCTCCCTGGGTGGAGCAGGACCTTACCAGGCTTAAGGATTACTGCCAGCTCGTGTCACGAAGCACAGGAGTGGAGATACCCAGGAATTATCCGGTGATGGGGGAAGATGCGTTTCGTACCGCGACAGGTGTTCACGCCTCCGCTGTCATAAAGGCCTTCCGAAAGGGCGATCAGGAACTGGCGAACAGCGTGTATTCCGGCGTGCCCTCTCATTACTTCGGCCTGGAGCAGATTATTGAGATCGGTCCTATGAGCGGCAAGTCCAATGTCATTTATTGGCTTGAGAAGAAAGGAATATCGCCAACCGACGAACTGGTGGACCGCATCTTCCAGCGTGCCAAATCCTCCGACCGTTGTCTCACAGAAGAAGAGATTCTGGGTTCCTGCCAGAGTGGAATTCCCATGCGGGCGGGAGAGGTTTAAGATAGCAGGATTTTTTCCCGGACCAGGCGAAACTCTTTGCGCCACATTGGGTTTACAAAGTTAAATACCCTGAACTTCCCTTTAAAGGAGAATGCATGAAGAAGCTATTCACAATCGTGTGCACATTAGCTCTTGGCAGTGCGCTGGCCGTGGCTCAAGCGAGCACACCCGCGCAGAGCACCACTACCCAGACCACCAGCACAACCACCACAAAAACCACCAAGAAACATAAGCATCATAAGTCCGCCAAGAAGGCCAAGAAGAGCGCCAAGACCGCCAAGACCGCCAACACCGGCGCCAGCAACCCCAAGTAAATTTCGCTCTCTCCTGACGTCTCGAGAAGCGGCCTCTAAGCAGGCCGCTTGTTTTTTAGTCTCTGGATGGCGAGAGCACGTCTGTTCTACGGCGGTATAGTATTTCTTCATTCATGCCCAGCCGTTCGCCAGCAGGGACTCAGAACGGGATCGCTCGCATCGCAGAGATGCGCGCCGTGCACTCGGCCTTTCTGTTTCTCCACAATCAAGAAATGGAGTTCCGCCGCTGGCAATGCGAACTCGCGCAGATTCCCGCGCCTCCATTCGGCGAGTTGGCGCGAAGCGAGTGGCTGGAGTCACGCTTTATCGCCGCAGGACTCGACGATGTTCAGCGAGACAAGTTAGGCAACGTCTTCGGGATTCTCAACGACCACGCTGCTCAGAACGTGATCGGAGTCAGCGCGCACCTTGATACCGTATTTCCGCTGGGTACGCATCTGGAAGCGCGCGAAGAAGGGAACCGAATCTACGCGCCCGGCATCAGCGACAACGCTGCCGGCGTAGTGGCTATGCTGGCCGTTGCATCGGCCGTCAAGCGCGCGGAGTTGCGACCTGACTCCGGCATCGTCTTCATCGGCAACGTCGGCGAAGAAGGCGAAGGGAATCTTCGCGGCATGCGGCAGATATTCTCCTCAAAGCGCTGGAGGCATGGGATTGCATCATTGCTGGTGATTGACGGCGCAGGGACGGATACATACGTTACGCAGGCGCTCGGCAGTCGTCGCTTTGAAGTTACGTTCCGCGGTCCAGGTGGGCACTCCTGGAGCGACTTTGGCGTCCCCAACCCCATTGTTCTCCTCTCCCGCGCGCTGGCCCGCTTCAGCGACGTGGCCACGCCAGAGAACCCTCGCACCACGTTTAACATCGGCGTGGTGCATGGAGGCACGTCGGTCAATTCCATTCCCGAATCCGCTACCGCGCGTGTGGACCTGAGGTCGGCTTCGGGGGAGGAGTTGCAGAAGCTGGAAGAACGGCTGCGCGAATGCATGAACGAAGCTTGGACTGAAGTGCCGGTGGTCTTTCGAGCGGGTGAACCCAAGGTACGATTTACGATTGAACCGATCGGCGATCGGCCTGCAGCGGAGTTGCCGCCGGACGCGCGGATCCTGAAGATCGTGCAAAGTGTGGATGCGCACCTGCGCATCAAGTCCATCCCCCGGCTTGCTTCCACTGACGCGAACATCCCGCTTTCGCTCGGCAAAGAAGCCACCACAATTGGCGCTGGAGGCGACGGGGGCGGCGCTCATACATTGCGCGAATGGTTCGATTGCACCAATCGAGATCTGGGATTGAAGCGCATTCTGCTAATCTTGTTGGCTCTCACCGGAGTGCATGAATGAAGATTCTTTTTGGGCTGTTATTCGGACTTGTAATGACGAGCTACGCTAGCGCACAAAAACCAACAGCAGCAGAACAAATTTTCATCAATGGCGATATCTATCCAGGAGCGCCGATGGGCTTGGTCTGGTCTGGGTTTGAACGTCCTCCTAAGTTCGGAACGCACGTTCAGGCTATTGCTGTTTCCTCTGGCAAGATCATCGCCGCCGGCAGCAATGATGAAATCGAGAAGCTCAAAGGCCCTCACACACAGATTATTGATCTTGGCGGCCATTTCGCTATGCCCGGCTTCAATGACGCGCACACTCACCTGGCCAGCGCAGGAGCTGAAAAACTGAACGTGGATCTCGTCGGCGTAAAGTCGCTCGATGAGATGACGCAGCGTATCGCCGCGCGCGTGAAAACCGCCGCTCCGGGAGAGTGGATTAAAGGCGCCGGTTGGGACCATACTCTCTGGCCGGAACAGAAAACTCCCACACGTGAGGACATAGATTCCATTACCGGAGACCACCCTGCCATCTTTACTCGCGTGGACGGACACATTGCCATCGCCAACACCGCGGCGCTGAAAGCCGCGGGCATAACTGCGCAATCCGCTGATCCGCACGGCGGAAAGATTGATCGTGATGCTAAAGGCGAGCCCACCGGAATCCTGCGCGAAACGGCGATGCAGTTGGTTTTTTCCAAAGTCCCGCCGCCTACGCCTGCTCAGCGCCGCCGCGCACTGGAACTCGCGCTTGAAGATGCCGCGCGTTCAGGAATTACCTCTGCCCAGGATTTCTCAGACTGGGATGATTTTCTTACCTTTGAGCAGATGGAAAAAGAAGGCAAGCTCACACTGCGCATTTCCGAGTGGCTGCCTTTCGACGAGCCTGTCGACGCACTCAAAAAGAAGCGGGCGCACCACCCCGCTTCTGATCCCATGCTGCACACCGGCATGCTCAAGGGCTTTATGGACGGTTCGCTCGGCTCACGCACCGCCGCTCTTCTCGCGCCCTACAGCGATGATCCCAAAAACTCCGGCATTCCTCGCTATGAGCAGGAGCCGCTGAACCAGAAGGCCGTAGAGCGCGCCAAAGCCGGCTTTCAGCTTGGGTTTCATGCCATTGGGGATCGTGGCGCGCGCATGGCCTTGGAAGCATTCGCACTCGCTGAGCAGAAAAGCCCGAAGCGGGATTTTCGGTTTCGCATTGAGCATGCGCAGGTGATCGCGCCGGAAGACTTCAAAAAGTTCAAAGAGCTGGGCGTAATCGCTTCCATGCAACCGAACCACCTGCTTACTGACATGAACTGGGCTGAGGCGCGTCTTGGCCCGGAGCGCGCGAAGTACTCTTATGCCTGGAAACAGTTCCTGGATGAGGGCGTGCCGCTCGCCTTCGGAACTGACTATCCGGTCGAACCAATCACGTCGTTCCGCGGTCTCTATTGCGCTGTGACCCGCAAGAATGAAGCTGGCACAAAGGAGTATTTTCCTGAACAGAAAGTGGACATCCAGCAGGCCATAGCGGCTTACACCACCGGCTCTGCCTACGCACAGTTTGCCGAGAATGAAAAGGGCCAGCTTCGTCCCGGGATGCTTGCCGATTTCGTAGTGCTTGATCGCGATATCACGAAGATCGCACCTGAGGAGATCCTCAAAACGCGCGTGCTGCGGACCGTAGTAGGAGGCAAGACCGTCTATCAAGTGCAGTAAGTTGGCTTCAGGCGACGGCCGACTAAAGAATCTTAGCTGCGAAGTGCCAATTGCTAACGGCCAATTGCTAATTGCTCTCCCTCACACATCCAACTCCATCGCCGCCTTTTTGCGCCGATACGAATCCAGCAGCAGCCAGGCCATGTACAGCACGATCAAGATGTTGATTCCCAGCACGCACCATTTGAACCAGGTTGGGTGCCGGATCAATTCAAAAATTTCCCATGGCAGATAGAGACCGCCGGAGAGCAGCGCAAACCATTCCGCCCATTCTTTTTCCAGCCAGAGTCCAGTAGCTTCGGTAAAGCGAATGACGGCATAAACCAGGATGCCAATCACCACAATTCCTAACTGCTTACCCGTGATTCGCCCGGCAGTGCGCAAGAGCCAACGCGCGCTGTTGTGCTCAGGGCCAAGGTGAATGAAGCGCAGGATATGCGCGGCGACTTCTTCGAGGTCTTTGTGGCGGAGGGTCAACACCCAGAGCGACACTAGAATCGCCGCCGCTCCCTTGAGGGCTTCAAAGAGGGCAACGCCTCGCAATCCGAAATGGCGAACAAAAAACCCTTTGGGGTGTTGTCTCATTCGAGGGGATAAAAGTCTATTCTAAACAGCCCTTCGGATGCAGACGGTTGCGGGACACCGCCGGAGCCCAATATCATCTCCAGCACTGTGAGCAGCCCGCGACGCGAGGTTAGGCGAGCCGACCCAATTCCGGATTCCCTGTTGCGCGACCTGCGCCACAACCTTGTGACACGCCAGGTCTCCAGCGGAATCTCGCTTCTCGAGGGCCATCAGCATCTCTTTGCGCACCTTGGCCCCGGCCAGCCCAATGCGGCGGCGCTCGCCGGCGCCATTGCGCAGTGGGTGGACATCGGGTATCGGGGGCCTGACTTTCTGGAGCAAGTGCTTGCCAGATTTCCGAAAGAGCAAAGGAGCGATCTACCTCTCTCAGATTATCTTCAGCTTCGCATGGCGGAGGGCCTGCTTTCGCTGCTTCGGGACCATCCGGATGAAGCGTTGCGTCACTTTGATCTGGTGCTGCTACTGCAAGAGGAAATTCAAGACAAAGCGGCCGTGGCCATCGCACACTTCTGGAACGCACGCTGCCATCGCAAGAAAGGTGAGTACGATGAGGCCCTGCGACGCAGTGCGATAGGCCGGGAATTAGCCCAGGCGCTCGGCTTCCCCATGATGGCCGCCGTGATGCGGGTGCTGGAAAGCTGGCTGGTATTTCAAAAAGGACATTTCCGCGAAGCGCTCCGCATCCTCGAGAAAGCCGAAACGGCACTTCGCAATACTGACGATGACATCACGCTGGGCAACATCTATTCCGCTCACGGCAGGATGGTGCGTCGTCAGGGACAGTACAAACAGGCCCTGCAACTCTTCACCCGGGCGATTGAGCATCTGCAACGCCGCAACCCGCAGCACAGGAACCTTGGAAGATCTCTGGCCAATATTGCCTATGTGCAACGGCTGATTGCACTTCACCTGATGCAGCAGATGGATGCTGAGGCCGAGCGCCGGCGCAAGAACAAAAGCAAAAGTCAAATGGAGACCACAAGAAGGCACGTGGCAAAGCTTCGCGAAGACTACGAAGCGAAGCGGGCCGAGGCATTCGCCAATCTCGAACAAGCCGAGCGGATTTACGGCGCGCACGCACATCATCACGGGATTGGCAATGTGCTTGAAAATCGAGGTCTGCTTTATCTCGACAGCGGTGAGCTTGACCTGGCATTTCGCGAAGGGGCACGCGCCTATGCCGCCGGCAAAGAAGAGAATGATTCGATCGTGATGGCTCGTGCGCGCATACTACAATGCCGCGTGGAGCAGGCCCAGGCGGAAGAAGAGATCGAGGGCAGCTCCAGCGCATGGGAACATGCGCAAGCGGCGCGCGACTTTGCGCGCGAAGCGGTAGAAGCGGCCACGCACACGCAGAATACCCGCCTTCTTGCCAGGGCATATATCTGGCGTGGGCTCACGGCATGTCATCGGGCAATCAATGATCTCGAAGATGCGCGCCATTGCTGCGAGCGCGCAACGGCGTTCATGCGCTCGGCTCAGGATGAGGATCTCGGCGGAGAATTGCAGCTTCTAAAACAAAAAGTAACGCCTGTGGGGAATCTCAATCCACAACTCCGCGCATGGTCCAGCGGTGAAACAGGAGGCAAGACGTTCCAGCAACTGGCGGAACAATTTGCCGAGATCGTAATTCCGCGTGTCTGGGAAAAGGAAGGAAAGAAAGTGGCGCGTGTGGCCAAAGCACTCAAGGTTTCGCCCAAAAAAGTCAGGCGGATTCTGGCAAGAGCTGGAAAGCGAAAGAACCGGCCGCGAGCCTGATCCAGAATCGCCATCCGCACGGCTAGGTCGCCTCCAGGGCGGTCGAGGCTTAGTTTTGTTACCCTCATTCTATGGCGCTGTATCTAGTCACAGGAATCGGCGGGTTTATTGGATCCAATCTGGCGCATGCGCTCCTCTCGCGAGGCGAGCAGGTGCGCGGCATCGATAACTTCTGTCACGGAAGGCGTGAAAACCTGGACGGCATCGCGCATAAGATTGACCTCCGCGAAGCCGATATCACCGATGACGATGCCATCCGCAGCGCCGCTGCTGGTGTGGACTACGTTCTGCATCAAGCTGCGCTCGGGTCTGTTCCGCGCTCACTTGCCGATCCGGTCGGCAGCAATCATGCCAATGTGGTGGGCACTCTCAAAATCTTGCAGGCTGCGCGCGAAGCAGGCGTGAAGCGGGTGGTGTACGCAAGTTCGTCATCCGTCTACGGAGATACTCCCACGCTGCCCAAGCGAGAAGACATGCCGGGCAACCCTATCTCGCCCTACGCGGTGTCCAAGTACGCGGGCGAGCTCTACGCGCAGAGCTTCGCTCGAGTGTTGGGGTTGCAGACAGTGAGTCTGCGCTACTTCAATGTTTTCGGGCCTCGCCAGCATCCCACCTCGCAATACGCTGCGGTAATTCCCAAGTTTGTGGTTGCCATGCTGCAGGGAGAGCAGCCCACCATCTTCGGCGATGGACATCAGAGCCGCGATTTCACCTACATTGATAACGTAGTTTCGGCTAACATGCTAGCCTGCACTGCTCCCGCGGCGAAGGCTTCCGGCAAGGTGTTCAACGTGGCCGCTGGGAATAAATTCAGTCTGCTCGAAACCTATAAAGCCCTCGCGGAGTTGATCGGATTCGATAGGCCTCCATTGTTTGCTCCGCCGCGAAGCGGAGATGTTCGCGACTCGCTGGCCGATACCACGCGCGCTCAGCAGGCGATGGGATACAAAACTCTGGTTGATTTTAAGAATGGCCTGAGCCGGACGGTTGACTGGTACAAGGAAGAGTTCGCCGGAGAACACGATCGTTCGACGCGCAGAAATGGCAGGCGAATTCCTGCTGGAGTGAATGACAGGTCTTGAAGTCGAGGTGGACTTCGCCAGCCGTTACTGCTATCGCGATCTGGTACTCGATCCGTCGCAAAGAAAAGGGTATTCGAAGAGTAGTGGTGGCCAGGGACGGAATCGAACCGCCGACGCCAGCCTTTTCAGGGCTGCGCTCTACCAACTGAGCTACCTGGCCGGATTGACTTCGACAATTGCTCGCGTGCGCTTCGGGAAACCCGCAGAGACTTGAGCGGTAGCAGAATGACTCCGATTATAGCAATCGCTTCGGGCCCGCTCAAACTCCGTGGCTTCCGACTGCGCGAGCCCCCCGAATCCCCGAGTTGGGCTGCTGTAAGCTCAAGGGCATGCCAACCTTCGTGGGCACTGCGGGCTTCTCGTACAAAGACTGGGAAGGAATTGTCTATCCTCCCGATCCGAAGACGCGAAAAGTACATCCGCTGGAATTTCTGGCGCAATTTTTCGATTGCTGCGAGATCAACACCAGCTTCTACGGTCACATCCGGCCGAATATTGCGAAGGACTGGATAAACCGAACACGGCCTGTTAACCCAGAGTTTCTCCTCACGGCCAAGCTTTTTCGGGGCTTCACGCATCCGCCGCGAGGTTCGACTGCGCCTGTGCCCTTCAATCTCAACGTCAGTGCTGAAGAGGAGAAGCTGGCGCGGGAAGGGCTGGACTCGATTGCCGAGGAAGGCAAGCTGGGCGCGGTGCTGGTACAGTTCCCAATTTCCTTTCGCAATGCGGACGACACGCGAGACTACCTTTTCAACCTTCTGAAGAGATTCAGCGCTTACCCGCTGGTGCTGGAAATCCGGCATGAAAGCTGGAATGATCCGGACATTCTCCAACGCCTCGCGGGGCAGGGTGTAGGGTTCTGCAATATTGATCAGCCGCGGCTGGGAAAGTCGCTGCGCGGGACGGAGCATCTCACTTCTCCCGTAGGCTACGTCCGATTGCATGGCCGCAACTACAAAGAGTGGTTTGGATCCAAGGGGCGAGACGACCGTTACAACTATCTGTACAAGCCGGTGGAATTGGAAGGATGGAAGGAGAAGATCGAAAAGATCAGCCGGAGCTCGGAAAAGACTTTCGCGATCACCAACAACCACTATAAAGGCCAGGCTGCAGTGAACGCGCTTGAACTGAAGAGCATGCTCTCCGGTAAGAAGGTAAAAGCGCCGAAGACTCTGATCCAGGCATATCCAGATGCGCTCAAACCGATCAGCGAACCTGTTTAGCGCCGATTCGCTGCGTTGGTACAACTCAAGAATTAGCGGGGTGATCAATTCTTCAAGAGCCCGCAGTCCAGCATTCTGGGCGCAATTAGTATATTCAGGTGTAAGGAAGGAACCTGTGTTCGAATTTCATGTCTCGCGTGCGGCGCGTGACCGCTATGGATTCGATGATTCTCTTTTCTCGCTGAGCGGCAACACTGTCTTTGCCAATCTGGCGGCCAGCCGTGAGTTTGCCCATCGCATGAACCAGGCCAGAGATGTGGACCGCCATCCGGAGAGGGCAATCCAGCCGGGCGCGCTGAACGCAATGGGTTTGATCGATGAAGCGCTGCACGCTATAGCGGCCCAATACCGGCGCGCCAATCCAGGAGTAATGGAAGACGCGCTGCACTGGGCTGAGTCGCACCTGGGTGAGAACAATGTGGAACGCACGCTGCTCGCTTTTGTTGAGCATTTTCCTCCGGTTGATGTCTATCGCGAACGAGTAGAGAGCTCGCAGTGGCTGGAGGGGACAAGCGATGGAGTTCCGAATCGCGAAGTTGTTCTAGAAGAACTGCTGCTGCTCTGGCTGGCCAATCTCAATTCGGCATTCCAGGTGTTCAAAGAACTCTTCGATGATGCGCCGCTCACTCGCGCAACTTCGTATCCGCAGCTCACCAGTGAGATTCCGCAGTTCTTTTCAACTCTTCCCGGCTTTGGGCCCGGCAATAAGAGCCTGATTGATCTGCTGCGGGCGCCGGCACTGGCTTCGCCCGATTCGCTGGAAGGGCAGCTCGCCTATATTCGCGACAACTGGACCACGCATCTCGGCGATCTATTTCGTAAGATGCTGACCGCAATGGATGTGCTCAAGGAAGAACAGATGGCGGTCTGGATGCGTTTCCATCCGCCGGCAAAGCATCTTGGCGGAGCGCAGTTGCAGGGCGACTCGAGCACTGCGGCGATTCCGCATTTCACGCCGACGGAGCAGGAATACGAACGCTTCAGCCCCGATCTGGACTGGATGCCGCGAACGGTCGTGATCGCGAAAAGCGTTTACGTGTGGCTGGACCAGTTGGCAAAAACTTACAAGCGCGAAGTCCGCCGGCTGGACCAAGTGCCGGATGAAGAACTGGCTCTGATGGCGCGGCGCGGCTTCAACGGGCTGTGGCTGATCGGGGTGTGGGAGCGCAGCCAGGCATCGCAGCGGATCAAGCAAATGTGTGGCAATCCGGAAGCGGCGGCGTCAGCCTATTCGCTCTTTGACTACGTCATCGCCAATGATCTCGGCGGAGAAGCGGCCTATGGCAACTTACGTGATCGCGCCTGGGCTCGGGGGATCCGGCTGGCCAGCGACATGGTGCCGAACCACATGGGGATTGACTCGCGCTGGATGATCGAACATCCGGAGTGGTTCATCCAGCTTCCGTACTCACCGTTTCCCGCCTACTCCTTCAGCGGCCCGGATGTAGACAGCGATGGGCGCGTGGAGATCAAGATCGAAGATCATTACTTCAACCGCACCGATGCGGCGGTGGTCTTCCGGCGTCGCGATCGCTGGAGCGGCGACACCTGCTACATCTATCACGGCAACGACGGCACCAGCTTCCCCTGGAACGACACTGCGCAATTGAATTACCTCAATCCCGAAGTGCGCGAGGCCGTGATCCAGACCATCCTGCACGTGGCCCGCATGTTTCCCATCATTCGCTTCGATGCGGCCATGACCTTGACCAAGCGCCACTATCAACGGCTGTGGTTTCCGGAACCAGGAACAGGCGGGGCGATTCCTTCGCGCGCCGAGCACGGGCTCACGAAACCGCAGTTCGATGCTGCCATGCCGGTTGAGTTCTGGCGCGAGGTGGTGGATCGAGTGTCGGCGGAAGCGCCCAACACGCTCCTGCTGGCGGAAGCCTTCTGGCTGATGGAAGGCTATTTCGTCAGAACGCTTGGCATGCATCGCGTCTATAACAGCGCTTTCATGAACATGCTCCGTGACGAGGAGAATGCGAACTATCGCAGCGTCATCAAGAACACGCTCAGCTTCGATCCTGAGATTCTCAAGCGCTACGTGAATTTCATGAACAATCCTGACGAGCGCACGGCCGTGGACCAGTTCGGCAAGGGCGACAAGTACTTCGGCATCTGCACCATGATGGCCACCCTCCCGGGCCTCCCCATGTTTGGGCATGGCCAGATCGAAGGCTACACCGAGCGTTACGGCATGGAGTACCGCCGCGCATACCATGACGAGCAGCCCGACTCATGGCTAGTGGCGCGACATGAGCGCCAGATCTCTCCTTTGCTGCACCGCCGGTATATCTTCGCCGAGGTGAAAGACTTTCTGCTCTACGATTTCTTCACCGACCACGGCTCTGTAAGCGAGGACGTTTTCTCTTACTCCAACCGCAGCGGCGATGAGCGCGCTCTGGTGGTCTTCAATAATCGCTATTCGAGCACACGTGGCTGGGTAAGGATGTCATCCGCCTATTCGGAGAAGACGCCTGACGGCGTACGCCATCTCAAGCAGCGCACACTGGGTGATTCCTTTGGCTTGTCGCATGACTGTCAGATGTACGCAGCCTGCCGCGACGCCATCACTGGCCTCGAGTTCCTCCATCGCTCACGCGATCTGGCGGAGAAAGGGATTAACCTGGAGCTGCATGCCTATCAATGCCTTGTTTTTCTGGATTGGCGAGACCTGCGTGAGGACGCCGCGCATCCCTGGGGACAACTCTGCGACATGCTGGCCGGCCGAGGCGTTTCCAGTCTTGAAGATGAGTTGCGCGATTTTCGCCTGCGTCCCGTGTGCAACGCTCTGAATGAGTTGATCGGAAAAGAAACGGCAGATGCATTGGCCGCTTGCGAAACCATCAAGGATGCAACCGCGCGTCAGCAGCAAGAGCTTGAGGCAAAGCAGATGGTAAGCGGCCGTGGCTACGAACTGCTGGAGCAGTTGGATTCTTATCTTTCTGCTTCGATGCCCGGCGGCGGAGTGCGGCCGGTTTGCGCGGCGCACGAGCAGTTTGTCGGCAGGCTTGAATCTGTGCTGGAGTTGCAGCGCTCTTACCGCTGGCCAGCCAGTTCTGGCGCGGTCATTCCTCTCGCCGCGGAGAATCCGACTGCCGCATGGAGCACCATTCTGGCATGGGATGCTCTTGAAGCGATGGGATCTCTGCTCGATGCAGCGCGAGCTGATCATTCCTCCGTGCATGTCTTCGATGATCTCAGGCTGCGCGGAATACTGGCAGACGCTTTTGCCGGATGCGGGCTTGAAGGCGAGGAAAAATGGCGGGCAGCGGCACGAATCCGCGCGTCATTTGCGCATGCGTCGCGCAGTAGCGCGCCCTATAGTTGGATTCACGATCCTGATGTCGCCTGGGTGATCGGCGTGCACGAGCATGAAGGCGCAACGTTCGTAAATAAAGAAGAGTTTGAAAAGCTGCTGTGGTGGATGGCAATGCGCAATCTGCTGGAGCTTGCACGCAGGAGGCGTCCCGGCGCAGGCGAGATCGCCGCGATCGAAGATCAGATTAAGAAGCGCATGGAAACCCTGGAGCAGGCTGGATTCCGTGTGGAGGCGCTCGAAGACAGCCTGACTGCGCCGGCGGACGAGGAAAAGGCGCCGCTGAAGAGGTAATTACGGGGTTACGATGACAACCTCTACACGAACGAACACGCATGAATGAGGCTGAGTGCCCAAAGCAAACATTCGTACAATCCGCATCGCCGCTCTGCTGTTAGCCGTCTTCCTTGCATCTTCAAGCACCGGCAACGCGGCCAAAAAGAAGCAAGCTCCCACTGACGCCGAAGCGTTGATCCAGCGCGCGGCAGAGAACGAAGTCGCAGCTTTGAAGGACCCTCTCCCAAGCTCCTATTTCCAGCGGCTGCAATGGAGCTGGGGAACGGAGACGCGCCGCGTCATCCAGATAGATGACGCAGCGCCCAGCCGGATCGTGGAATTTAATGACGAGCCCCTGGGACCGGACCAACTGGCCAAACAAATTGGATACTTACAGAGGCTCCTTGCCGATCGTGACACTCGTAAGCACGAATTGGAAGAAGACAGGGCTGAAACTCGCCGCCGAATTCACATGATGGAGTCGTTCCCAAAGGCCTTTGTGTTTGAACCCGCAGGCGAGGCTCTCGACGGCCTGCTGAAGTTCACCTTTACTCCCAAGCCGGGCTTCTCGCCTCCCAGTAAGGAAAGCCAGGTTTATCGCGGTATGACGGGAACCGTGTGGCTATCCCCCAAAGCAGAGCGGTTGGCGCGGATTGAAGGCTTCCTTACCAGGGATGTCTCGTTCGGGTGGGGCATTTTTGGCAAGCTGGATAAGGGCGGCCGCTATGAGATCGAGCAGAAACAGACCAGCCCTGGAGTGTGGCATATCACCCGCCTGAACCTCGACGTAAAAGGCCGCGCATTCCTGAGCGGGTTCCGACTGCGGCGGGACGAGCGGGATGCCGAGTTCCGTCACATCCGCCCGGCTACTACTTTCCAAACTGCTGTGGAGCTGCTGCTGCAATCTTCAATGGGGCCGGCGAAGGGCGCCTTTCCGACCCTTGAAGCCGGTCAGGAAAAGCAGCCTCTTACGAAATAACGGAATAAATCAGTTCCCTGCAGCGGCTCTTGAGCATCCAATATGCGGGCCGATTATATGTTCAAGCGCGTTCTGTTGCTGGTTCTAGGCTGGGGTCTGCTGGTGCTGGGAGTTGCTGGACTGTTCCTGCCGATTTTACCTGGAATCCTCCTTTTCCTTGTTGGACTAACAATTCTCTCCTCCGAGCATCGCTGGGCCAGCAAATGGACCACGGCTTTGCGGCGCAAATTCCCTGAAACTGACCGCAAGCTGCGGCAACTCCTTGGTGCAAAACTCAAGTTGATTCCGGGCGCCGGACCGAGCGCAAGCGGGCAATAGGCATTTACAGGCTGTTGCAATTAGCAAGTAGCCGTTCTGGCCGGGCTGCGGATCCGGAATGCCGGAATCCTCGTCGGCTCTAGACGCAAAAAAACGCAGACACTCTGGGTCTGCGCTCCAGGCTAACGTGCCGTGCCTTAGACCTTCTTCAGCAATTTCAGCCAGCGCTGCCAGGCTTCATCGTGGGCCTTCTTGTTGTCCGGATTGGTATTACTCGGGTCTTCGCCGGCACGCATGAAGCCGTGGCCTGCGCCCTCGTAAATCACCGGATCATAGCTCTTGCCGGCTTTCTTCATCTCCTCTTTCGTCTGAGGGATGGTCGCATCAACGCGCTCATCTTTTCCGGCGTAGAAGCCATAGACCGGCGCTGTAATGCTATTCACCTCGCTCGGCGGGGTTCCGTAAAAGACATAGTCGGCGCTCAGGTCTTTACGGTTGGTGGCAAAGCGGAATGACTGCGTTCCACCCCAGCAGAACCCAACCACCGTCAGCTTGCCATTGCTTGCGGGAAGCTTCTTGGCGTAATCCGCCGTGGCGTTCAGGTCAGCCGTGACCTGGTCAGGATCGAGTTTGGAGACCGCTTCGCGGGCCGCATCAACGCTGGGGAAGTCACTGCTCTTGCCGCCATTCGGGCCCATTCCGGAGAGCAGGTCTGGGGCGATGGCGATGTATCCATGCTCGGCGAGCTGGTCGGCCACGCTGCGCACCCAATCGGTCATGCCGAAGATTTCATGGATCACCAGCACCACCGGCGCTTTGTGCTTTGATTCGGGATATACGATGAAGGCGCTTACGGTGCGGTTATCGTGCTTGATCTGCACCCATTCGCCGTGGCGCGGCGACTTTTCCAGTTTCTCTCTTGCCCAGTCCTGTGCCGAAGCCAGGGACAGGCCGAATACTACAAGGAGCGCAACAGCAAGATTCCGTTTCATGGCGGAAAAGTTTACTCCTGTGCGTCTTTTTTCCCAACAACGGGGAACTAAAATCGCAACAGGCACGTAGACAATCTACAGCCATGGGTGTAGGGTCTCTACATGCCCAAAGCCGAACGCTATCAGAACCGGATTGAATTGCTGCAAGGGACGCTGGATATGCTGGTGCTTCAGACGCTTCGCTGGGGACCGCAACACGGGTACGGCATCAGCCAGGCCATCCGGCTGAACTCTGGTGATCTTTTGCAGGTAGACACAGGGTCGCTCTATCCGGCGCTGCATCGCCTGGAAAAGCAGAAGTGGATCGCCTCCGAGTGGAAGCTCTCTGAAAACAAACAGCGGGTGAAGATCTACCGGCTCACATCGGCGGGCAAGAAGCAGCTTTCCGCTGAGCGCTCCCGCTGGAGCGAGCTGATGCGGGCAATGTCGGGAATTCTTGAACCGCACGGGAAAGAGAGCGAGATATGAGCATCTTCAGGAAGCGCGAACGTGAGATTGAAGAAGAGCTGGAGTCGCATCTCAAGATGGCAACACAGGACCGCATGGATCGCGGCGCGCCCCAGGCCGAGGCCGAAGCGCAAGCGCGGCGAGAGTTGGGGAATCAGGCCCTGGTTCAGGAGGTCGCGATGGAAGTCTCAGGCGCGGCGTGGCTCGAGCGATTCCTGCAAGATACGCGCTATGGAGTGCGTGTGATGCGCAGGAATCTAGGCGCTTCTCTGGTCTCCGTTCTCACATTGACGTTGGGGATCGGGGCGAGCACGGCAATCTTCAGCGTTGTGTATGGCGTTTTGTTGCGTCCTCTTCCGTACGACAAGCCGGAACAACTCGTTCGCGTTTTTGAGGTGGATGGCAAAGGCAACCAGATGCGTTTCACCGGTCCCAACTTCGACGATGTGCGGGCGCAAAACCACTCATTTCAGGGTATTGCGCAATATGGTTCTGAGCTGGAGATGGTGCGTGGCGGCGCAGATTCGCAGCGCGTCAACGTCAGCTACGTTTCTAAGGATTTCCTGAGCGTGATGGGCATGGGGCCGGTTCGCGGCCGCGCTTTTTCCACTGACGACCAGCACCCCGGCGCCGCTCCAGCCGTTCTAGTGAGCTATTCCTTCTGGCAGGAGTCGCTCAACTCCTCGACTCATCTTTCCAATCTGCACATCAACGTGGGAGACCGCGCGACCGCTGTCATCGGCGTGCTTCCCCCCGGTTTTCGTTTCCCAGAGGACACCGCGATTTGGTTCCCAAGTGAGATAGAAGGTGATAGCCCTAGCCGCTCGGCGCACAACTGGAGAGTGGTTGCGCGGCTTCGCGATGGAATCTCGCCGGAACAGGCGCAGGCCGATGTCAGCGCGATTGGCCACCGCTTAAAACAGCAGTACGGCCAGGACATTGATATGCAGGCCGGCGCGGTCGTTCCGTTGCAAGCGGAGATCACCGGCCCAGTTCGACCAGCATTGTTGATGTTGATGGGAGCAGTCGGATTTCTGCTGCTGGTTGCGTGCGCAAACGTGGTCAATTTGCTGCTGGCGCAAGCCACCGCTCGCGAAGGAGAGCTTGCCGTACGAGCCGCATTAGGCGCTTCGCGCCAGCGATTGATCCGCCAGTTTCTGGCGGAGGCGCTCCTGCTTTGCCTTGCCGGCGGAGCTTGTGGAGTGCTGGCAAGCTGGTTCGGAGTGCAAGGCCTGATTGCCGTGGCGCCCGCGGGAACGCCGCGGCTCAATGAGGTCGGGGTGAACTGGCCGGTACTGCTGTTTGCGCTGGCGCTTTCAATTGTTCTGGCGATTGCGCTCGGACTCTTTACGGCTTGGCGCGCCACGGGAAGGCACTTGCAGGCGAGCCTGGCGGAAGGCGGAAGGCAGGGCAGCGTGCATCGCAGCCAGCGACTGGGCCGGTTCATCATCGCGGGGCAGCTTGGAGTGACGTTGCTTCTGCTCGTAGGCGCAGGCCTGCTGGGAAAGAGTTTGTTGCGCGTACTCTCGACCGATCCCGGCTTCCGCACGCAGCAGGTTGTGACGATGAAT
>DATEGH010000170.1:0-13111 GCA_035280185.1 Terriglobales bacterium | reverse complement strand
GCAGCCGGTGAGCGTAAGAGACTGTCCTCCTCCCGATGCATTGTCCCTTCACGAAGACCTGAGTTTCAAAAAGAAGATCGTTCTGGCGGGCTTCCGTCTGAACGTGATACACCTGCTCTCCCTGTTTCACGTCAGTATTGAAGCCAAAGATGGTCATAAGAGAGATGTCAGCTCTGCCTTGCGGAAACTTGTTTAACGTCTTGCAAAATCAAGGCCTTGACACCCCTGCGAAGGGAAATTACATTCGAATGTTTGGCCTTCGGTGTTGGCGCATTATATACAGGCTCTTTCATGCCGGACAACAACTACTTCATCCGTTATATTCCGTTGCTGATTCAAATTGTAGTGGCCACGGGGCTGGCGTTGGTCATGGTCACCCTCTCCCACCTCCTGGGAAAGCGCAAGTGGTCCCGCGCCAAGAATGCCCCGTATGAATGCGGAATCATGCCCACCGGCGACGCCCAGTCGCGCTTCAGCGTGAAGTTTTACATGGTAGGCATGCTTTTCATTCTGTTTGACGTGGAAGTCGTCTTCCTCTTCCCCTGGGCGGTCATCGCGCGCGAACTGAAGATGTTCGGCTTCTGGGAGATGCTGGTTTATATCTCCCTCGTACTGGTCGGCTTCTTCTATATATGGAAAAAAGGCGTGATTGACTGGAACAAGCCGGAGAGGAGCGAAGGCTGATGCCGCTCTCACCTCCGGTTTCCGGCGTGGACCAACTGAAAGACCGTCCCATGCTGGCTGCGCTTCTCGGCTGGAACGCCAATGCAGTCCAGGATGCCGGCTTCGATCGCGATGAACTCACGATCTACGTGGCGCGGGAGAGCATCCGCGGTGGGGTGGAATTCCTGAAAGCGCAGGGGCTCATAGACTTCCTTTCCGACGTGACCTGCGCTGACTACTACCCGCGCGAGCCTCGCTTTGAAATGGCTTATCACCTTCTTTCAATTAAGCACAAAGCCCGCGTGCGGCTGAAGGTCAGGCTCAGCGGCGATGATCCCGTCCTTGAGTCCGTGACGCCAGTTTGGCCTGCGGCCAATTTCTTTGAGCGCGAGGTCTTCGATCTTTTCGGCGTACGCTTCCTCGGGCATCCTTACTTGCGCCGCATCATGATGCCGGAAGACTGGCAGGGCCATCCTTTGCGCAAGGACTATCCCGTGGAGGGCTACCGCTGATGGGTCACCTGACTTCTGCCCCAGTCCTCGATCCGACTGCCGACAGGACGATGGTCCTCAACATGGGACCTCAGCACCCGTCCACTCATGGGGTTCTCCGGCTGCTGCTTGAAATCGACGGGGAAGCGGTGGTGCGCATGATGCCCGACATCGGCTTCCTGCACACCGGCATTGAGAAGACCTGCGAAGCCAAGTTTTACCAGCAGGTGGTTCCGCTCACTGATCGCATCGACTATCTCTGCCCTATGGTCAACAACCTCTGCTACGTGATGGCAGTAGAGAAGTTGCTGGGGCTGGAAGTGCCGCCCCGCGCGCAGTGGATGCGCGTATTGCTCGCCGAACTGCAACGCATCAGCTCGCACCTGGTGTGGCTGGGCACGCACGCCATGGACATCGGCGCCATGTCGGTCTTTCTCTATTGTTTCCGCGAGCGCGAAGAACTGCTGCGCATTTACGAGATGGTCAGCGGCCAGCGCATGATGACTTCATATTTCCGCATCGGTGGCCTCGCCATGGAGCCGCCGCTCGGGTTCTTCGAAGCCGTAAAAAAATTCCTCAAGATTTTTCCCGAGCGCGTGGACGAGTACGAAAATCTGCTCACGGGCAACTTCATCTTTATTGACCGCCTGAAAGGCGTCGCGACGATCAGCGCCGAAGATGCGCTGGCGCTCGGACTCAGTGGGCCTTCTTTGCGCGCCAGCGGCATTGACTTCGATATCCGGCGCGACATGCCTTATTGCGGCTACGAACAATTCAAGTTCAAAGTCCCTGTCGCCAAAGACGGCGATGTCTGGGCACGATACGTCTGCCGTGTTCAGGAGCTCCGCGAGTCGACCAAAATTGCTCAGCAGGCGCTCGATGGCATGCCTTCCGGCCCCATCAAGGCCGAAGCTCCCAAAGTGGTGCTGCCCGACCGCGAGAAGATGAAGACGCAGATGGAAGCCCTGATCTATCACTTCAAGATCGTGACCGAGGGATTCACCGTTCCGGCCGGCGAGGTGTACCAGGCGATTGAGTCGCCGCGCGGCGAGATGGGCTACTACGTGGTGAGTGACGGCACCGCCAAGCCGATGCGCGTCCACATGCGCTCGCCTTCGTATGCCAACTTGCAGGCGCTGCCCAAAATGTGCGAAGGCCGACTGATTGCTGATGTGGTGGCAGCAATTGGAAGCATTGATATTGTGCTGGGAGAAATCGATAGATAGAGATTGATAATCGGGTAATTGGTAATCGGGTAATTGAAAGGAGGCAGTAGGCACGTTTGAGCAGCCAATCCGAACAGCTTCGTGAGCGTACCAAGTCTTTCGCTTTGCGCATCGTGAAGCTATTCCGGTCGCTGCCACGGAGTATCGAAGCGCAGGTGATCGGAAAGCAGCTTTTGCGTTCGGGTACTTCGGTTGCCGCAAACTATCGTGCCGCTTGCCGCGCGCGCTCCAAGCCCGAGTTCATTTCTAAGATTGGGATTGTCATCGAAGAAGTTGATGAGTCTGTCCTTTGGATTGAAATGCTCAGTGACGCTGAAATATTGAAAAGAAGCCGGCTTGAGCAACTGCTGGATGAGGCCCGGCAGCTAACCGCGATCTTTACCGCATCGCGAGAAACCGCAAAGAAGAAATAAATTACCCGATTACCCGATTTTGGCAATTTGGCAATCTATGGCGATCAGCGAAAAACTCGATGCTTTCTTCGATCAAAAAATGAAGGAGTACCCGACTTCCCGCTCCTTCCTGGTTCCCATGCTCCTCTACAGCCAGGACGAAGTCGGCTATATCAGCGACGAGGTGATTGCTCACCTTGCGAAGAAGACTCGGCTCACGGAGCTCGAAGTTCGCAATGTGATCAGCTACTACTCCATGCTGCGCACCAGGCCGGCGGGACGTTTCAACGTGCAGGTCTGCACGAACATTTCCTGCCAGCTCCGCGGCGCCGACGAGCTTTTTGCCCATTGCAGGAAAAAGCTGGGCGTCGAGCATAAGGGCACCACGCCCGATGGCCTGTTTTCGCTGGAAGAAGTCGAGTGCATCGGCGCTTGCAGTTGGGCGCCCGCCGTTCAGGTGAACTACGACTTTCATGAGAACCTGACACCGGAGAAAATGGACAAGGTTTTGGAAAACTATAGGAACAAGTAACAATTGCCAAAAATGCCAAAATTGCCAAAATTGACGATTTGGGCCCGTGTGTTTGAGTGTTCTTGAGAGGACAGGAGCGATGCGGCTTTGGATAAGAGAACCGAGGAACTGCGTGAGCGAACAAAAGATTTTGCAATGCGCATTGTTTATTTATTCCGTTCTCTCCCTCCGGCTCCAGAAGCACAAATTATAGGCAAGCAACTCTTGCGGAGCGGAACATCGGTTGGAGCGAATTATCATGCGGCTTGCCGTGCAAGATCGAAGGCGGAGTTCATCTCGAAAATCGGAGTCGTAACGGAAGAAGCGGACGAAACAGTTTTCTGGATTGAGTTGCTTTGCAAGGTTGGAATAATGAGAAAAGAGCGGCTCGAAAACTTACTTAATGAAGCACGTGAACTGACTGCGATCTTTTCTGCTTCACGGCATACGGCAAAAGGCAGATGAATCGGTTTTTCAAATCATCAATTTTGGCAATCATGGCAATTTTGGCAATCTCTGATCGAAGTGTGGCATTTTTGGCAATTGCGAACATGAGCAATCGAACTTAATGGCAGATCTAACTTCCCATCCCGACGAAGTCCGCATCGTTTCCCGGCGCTTCGGCAAGGGCGCCGCCGATCTCGAGACCTATCTCAAGCTCGACGGCTACAAGGCCGTGCAGAAGGCGCTGCAGATGCAGCCCGATGACATCATCAATGAGGTCAAGGCCTCGAATCTGCGCGGGCGCGGCGGCGCGGGCTTTCCCACCGGCATGAAGTGGGGCTTTGTTCCCAAAGAGTCGTCCAAGCCGAAATACATCCTGGTGAATGGCGACGAGTCCGAGCCCGGGACCTGCAAAGATCGCCTGATCCTGGAGCACGATCCTCACGCTGTTATCGAAGGCGTGATGATCGCCGGACTGGCTGTCGGAGCCAAAGTCGGCTACATCTACATTCGCGGTGAGTATCGCTATCTGGTGGACATCATGCGCAAGGCGCTCGCCGATGCTTACGCCAAAGGCTTTCTCGGAAAGAACATCTTCGGCTCCGGCCGGCAGTTCGACGCTTACTGGCACACTGGCGCGGGGGCTTATGAAGTGGGCGAGGAATCGGCGCTGATGGAATCGCTCGAAGGCAAACGCGGTATTCCGCGTATCCGTCCTCCATTTCCCGCGGTCGTAGGGCTCTGGGGCGGTCCCACGGTCATCAACAATGTGGAATCGCTGGCTTCCGTACCACACATTCTACTGATGGGCGGACAGAAATTTGCCGATCTGGGCCCGCCGAAAAACGGCGGAACGCGACTGTTCTGCTTGAGCGGTCACGTGAACAAGCCCGGAGTTTACGAGCTGCCGCTGGGCTATCCCATGAAGAAGCTAATCTACGACGTAGGCGGCGGAATTCCCAACGGGCGCAAACTGAAAGCCGTGGTTCCCGGCGGCTCTTCCACATTTCTTCTTACCGCTGAAGAAGCCGAGAACATCAACCTGGATTTCGATTCGTTCTCGAAACGCGGCGAGTTCCTCGGTTCCGGTGGCGTAGTAATCGTGGACGACCAGACGTGCATGGTGAAGTTTGCGCTGCGGATCATGAAGTTCTACCAGCACGAAAGCTGCGGCTGGTGTATCCCTTGCCGCGAAGGCACAGATTGGCTCAAGAAGACGCTTACGCGCTTCCACAATGGCGCAGGCCTGAAAAAGGACATTGATAATATCAAGTACCTGGCCCAGAACATGCTCGGACGCACCTTCTGTCCACTGGGCGATGCAGCCGCCATTCCGACCATGTCTATAGTGGACAAGTGGCGCGACGAGTTCGAAGCGCACCTGGAAGGGAAGCCGTGCCCGTTTGAGCCGGAAGGCGCGATTACAGAACTACCCGTGCTGTCTCACTGAGGGAAGAAGACACAGGACAGAATTGTTGAGCACATGGACCAAAAAGAAGTTAAGAACGTAATCATAACCGTTGACGGCAAGCAGGTCACGGCCCCGGCCGGGACGCTGCTCATTGAAGCCTGCAAGGCCGTAGGCATCGAAGTTCCATCGTTCTGCTACTATCCCGGACTCTCGCTTCAGGCTGCGTGCCGCATGTGTCTGGTGCGCATTGAAAAGATGCCCAAGCTGCAGACCGCCTGCACCGTTCCCATCACTGATGGCATGGTGGTGACGACCGAATCCGACGAAGTTCGCCAGGCGCGCAAGTCCATGATCGAGCTGCTGCTGGGGAACCATCCGCTGGATTGCCCGGTATGCGATGCTGGCGGCGAATGTGAACTCCAGGACATGACCTTCAAATACGGCGCGGCGGAATCGCGCTACATGGAAGGCAAGCTGCATAAAGACGAGCAGCAGTGGTCGCCCGTGGTTTATTTCGATCGCCCGCGCTGCATTCTCTGTTACCGCTGTGTGCGTGTTTGCGGTGAAGGCATGGACGTTTGGGCTCTTGGCGTTCAGAACCGCGGCGCCGGCTCGGTGATTGCGCCCAATCGCGACGATCATCTGGAGTGCGAAGAGTGCGGCATGTGCATTGACATTTGCCCTGTGGGAGCCCTTACTTCGGGCGCATACCGCTACAAGACGCGGCCTTGGGAGATGAACCACGTTGGCACCATCTGCACGCATTGCGGCGATGGGTGCAAGACCACGCTGGGCGTCCGCCGCTCCGATACCGGCACGGACATCGTGCGCGGAGACAACCGCGACAAGAGCGGGATCAACGGCGACTTCCTTTGCATCAAGGGCCGCTACGCTTTCGACTACTTCGACCATCCTGCGCGGCTCAAGCAGCCGCTGTTGCGCAAGGATGGCAAATTTGTTCCCGTGACTTGGGAAGAGGCGGTTGATTACGCGGGCAAGCGTCTGCGCGAGATCCGCGACAGCAAGGGCGGACAGGCGATTGGTGTAATCGGCTCCAACCGCACCACCAACGAAGAGAATTATCTGCTCCAAAAGTTTGCCCGCACCGTGCTGGGCACCAACAATATTGACCATCACCGCACCGCGGATTTTGCGGCTTTTGCTCGCGCTATCGCCGGGAAAGAAGACGCGACGGCCACCATGCGCGATGTGTTCACCGCGCCGGCCATCCTGCTCATTGGCAACGATCCTACGGAGCAGCACCCGCTGCTGGCATGGAACATCCGCACCAATGTCCGGCTGAACCAGGCCAAGCTCTACATCGCCAACGCCAACCCGATCAAGCTGCGTCGGCAGGCAACGAGGTTCCTCCAACTCGCTCCTGCACGCGAAGGCAAACTGGTTGCATTCCTGAATGGCGACGATGCGGCCGCGGGCTCGCTCACCAGCGCAAGCGTTTCAAACGATGCGCTTAAGCAGTTCCGCGATGAACTGCGCAGCCAGCAGGGACTGATCATCATCTTTGGCTCTGAACTGCGCGGCGCGGACATTGCTTCACTGGTGAAATTCGGCAGCGGCTTGAAAGCCAAGTTCATCTGCCTGGGTGACTACGCCAACTCGCGCGGAGCGGCCGATATGGGCCTCTATCCCGATCTGCTGCCTGGTTACAACGCGGTCGCGTCCGCATCGAAATTCTCCGAAGAATGGGGTCCGCTGGCTTCTGCAAAAGGCATGTCACTCAGCGAGATGACGCAGGCCGCCCAACGGGGACAGCTCGCGGCCTTGTATATCGTCGGCTCGAATCCAATCGCGGATTACAACATTGATCTGCCAGCTCTGGGGAACACCTTCATCGTTGCCCAGGAGATGTTCCTTACTGAAACGGCAATGCTGGCTGAAGTCGTCTTGCCCGCAGCCTCGGCGTACGAGAAATCAGGCACGTTCACCAACACCTGCGGCGATCTGCAATTGCTGAAGAAAGCCGGGGACATCACGGGCATCAAGACCGATTTTGAAATCATCGTGCGGGTTGCCGAACGCATGGGCGCGGACATCCGCAAGCTGGTTCCTTTTGGCGGCGCCACTCGCGCCGATATGGGCCAGAGCCGGGGCGCGCAATCGGGCGAAGCCGATCGCCATGCGGTCTGGCTGGCGGCGAACGGCCTGGAGCCGCGCATGAGCCCGTTTGATCCCATGGCTATTCTGGACGAAATCCAGCGCCTGGTGCCCGGATACGAGATCTCGCGGCTGAACCTGCTGACCGGCAACGAGCAGCACGTTACCGCTGCCGAACGTAGCAACGCCGGAGCTGGTGATGGGCTGGTGCAGATCGTTCCCAGCAACGACACGCTTTTCACTTCCGGGACGCTGGGACGTTACTCGAATACATTGAATTCTGTAATTGAAAACCGCCGCCCAAATCCTGTGGATCAGGAAGTTATGGCGGATTAGCAGCTACTAGCTTCCCGCTCGGAGCGCACACAAACAAGAGTGAACCTGACAACTTACATCGTCGTCGCAGTTATAAAAATCGTGGTCGTAGTCTTCATCATGCTGACCGGCGTGGCGTATACCACGCTGCTGGAGCGCAAAGTGGTGGCGCGCATCCAGAACCGCTGGGGACCCACGCGCGTTGGTCCGTTCGGCCTGTTGCAGCCGCTGGCCGACGGAATCAAGTTCATCCTGAAGGAAGACATGGTTCCCGATAGCGTCCACAAAGGGCTTTACATCATGGCTCCGATGCTGGCGCTGGCCATGTCGCTTGTAGCCATTGCCGTGATTCCGTTTGGCAATTCCATTACCGTTGGCGGCACGACCACGGCTCTCCAGATCACCGGCGTTACGCATGCCAGCGGCGCGATCAGCGACATCAATATCGGAATCCTGATCATCCTTGGCGCGACTTCCATCGGCGTTTACGGAGTTGCTCTGGCAGGCTGGTCTTCCAACAGCAAGTACTCGCTGCTCGGCTCGTTGCGGGCCAGCGCGCAGATGATCAGTTATGAACTCGCGCTCGGCCTTTCATTAGTTGGCGTGCTACTCCTCGCCGGGAGCCTCAGCTTGCGCGACATCGTCAACGCGCAGGGCCAGAATGCGTGGTTCGGATTCCTGCCGCACTGGTATATCTTTCCTCAGTGCATCGGATTCTTCATTTACCTGATGGCAGCGTTTGCCGAGACCAACCGCATTCCTTTCGACCTGCCGGAAGCTGAAACCGAACTGGTGGCCGGCTATCACACTGAGTACAGCTCCATGAAATTTGCCATGTTCTTCATGGCGGAATATCTCAACATGTTCACCGTGGGCTGCCTGGCCACGCTGCTCTTTTTCGGCGGATGGCGCGGCCCGTTGTTCGGCCCTCCACTGCTTCAGTCGCTGCTGCCGATTCTCTGGTTCGCCATCAAAGTTTTCTTCTTTATCTTTCTCTATATCTGGATTCGCGGCACGCTGCCGCGCTTCCGCTATGACCAGCTTATGGCGTTCGGCTGGAAGTTTCTGGTGCCGCTGGCCATCGCCAACATCATTGTCACTAGCCTGATTGTGGCGCTGAGGGCTTGACAGAATGATCCACCAAATTCTTTTCATCATCTTCGGCATTGTCTGTGTGGCCGGCGCAATCAATCTGCTGGTGCAGCGCCACCCCATCAACAGCGCGCTTTCGCTGGTGGTGGTTATGGGAGCTCTGGCATTGATTTACCTGCTGCTGGGTGCGGAATTTCTTGCCGCCATTCAGGTGATCGTCTATGCCGGCGCCATCATGGTGCTGTTCGTTTTTGTCATCATGCTGTTGAACGCTGGCGAGGAAGAGCGAAGTCGCGGCAGCCATATCGCGGTGCTGCTGGGCGTTCCCGGAGTCATCGTGCTGGGATGCCTGGTCGCCTGGACCATGCTGAGCCACAACACGCAGTTGGGCGCGGTCCGCATCAACACTGCCGACTTCGGCGCCACGCAGCCGATCGCGCGACTGCTCTTTCGCGATTTCCTGCTGCCGTTTGAAATTACTTCTGTCCTGATTCTTATCGCGATCATGGGGGCTGTGGTCCTGGGAAGGAGAGAGAGCTAGATGGTTCCTCTTGCCTGGTATCTGGTGCTGAGCGCGATTCTTTTCTGTCTGGGAATTTTGGGGTTTCTGCTCAAGCGCAACATCATCACGATTTTTATGTCGATTGAGCTGATGCTGAACGCCGTGAACCTGACCTTCGTCGCGTTCGCCAACTACTGGAACGAGCACGCGAAGACCGTAGCGGAGAAAGTGGTTCCGCTGAGCGGACAGGTGTTCGTCTTTTTCGTGATGGTGGTGGCTGCAGCGGAAGCAGCCGTGGGATTGGCGATCATTATTTCCGTGTTCCGCACGCGCGAGACTCTCAACGTTGACCGGGTCAACCTGCTGAAACTATGACTGACGCCAACTTGCATCTTTGGATCATTCCCCTGCTGCCGCTGATCGGCGCAGGCATCAACGGGCTTTTCGGGCGCCATTTCCGCAATGCGGTGGTGTCATTCGTGGCCTTATTGTTTACCGCGGCATCGTTTGGATATGCGGTCTGGGCAGTGGTGCAGGGATTGCATTTGAATCTGCCTTATATCGAATCTCATGCCGCCTGGATCACAGCCGGCAATTTTTCAGCGCCTTTTGGCTTCTACCTCGACCAGCTTTCCATGGTGATGGTGCTGGTGGTCACCGGCGTTGGTTTCCTGATCCACATTTATTCCGTCGGCTACATGGCGCATGAAGGCGGGTTCTATCGTTTCTTCTCTTACCTGAACCTGTTCATGTTCTTCATGCTCACGCTCGTCCTGGCCAATAACTATCTGCTGATGTTTGTTGGATGGGAAGGCGTCGGCCTCGCTTCGTATCTGCTCATTGGCTTCTTCTTCCTCAAGGACTCAGCGGCGGACGCGGGCAAGAAAGCTTTCATCGTCAACCGCATCGGCGACTTCGCGTTCCTGATCGGCATGTTCCTGCTCATCAAGCATTTTGGAACGCTGAACTATGACGCCGTGTTCAAATCCGTTTCCAACATGCCCACTGAATCAGGTTGGGGGCTGCTGACAGCCATTGCTCTGCTGCTGATGTTCGGCGCGACCGGAAAATCCGCCCAGGTTCCTCTTTACGTCTGGCTGCCTGACGCCATGGAAGGCCCTACGCCGGTTTCCGCGCTGATCCACGCTGCCACCATGGTGACCGCGGGCATTTACATGATCGCGCGCTCGAACGCCATTTTCAGCCGCAGTCCGCATGCGCTGGAAGTTGTAGCGATCATCGGCTGCCTGACGGCGATCTTCGCCGCCACAATGGGCATGGCGCAAACTGACATCAAACGCGTTCTGGCCTACTCCACCGTCTCGCAGCTTGGCTATATGTTTCTCGCCTGTGGCGTGGCTGCGTATTCCGCCGCCATTTTCCATCTGATGACGCATGCGTTCTTCAAAGCCTTGCTCTTCCTGGGCGCAGGATCAGTGATCCACGCGATCGGAGGCGAGCAGGACATGCGACGCATGGGCGGGCTGCGTAAGCAGATTCCCAAAACCTTCTGGGTGATGACCATCGCCACCGTCGCAATTGCCGGGATCCCGCCGCTTTCGGGTTTTTTCAGCAAAGACGAAATTCTTGGACAGGTTTTTTCCAGCCCCCATGGAAGCAAAGCGCTCTGGGCAATTGGCGTTATCACCGCCGGGCTGACTTCGTTTTATATGTTTCGCCTCTGGTTCATGACTTTCTTCGGCGAACTCAGGCTGGGCAAGGTTGATATCGGCGAAGAGGCGCATGCTGCTACCGCTCCGGCGCAAGCGCAGCACGCGGTTGCCGCGCACTCGCATGGCCACGCCGATGATCAGGCGCACGGGCACGGCGGAGTGCACGAGTCGCCCTGGGTCATGATGGGGCCTCTTATGGTCCTTGCGCTCCTCGCATTTGTTGGCGGATGGGTTGGCATACCGGCCTTCATGGGCGGCGGCAATGACTTCGGCAGCTTCCTGGCGCCGGTAATCAAGAGCGGCGCTCCCACCAGTCCGACAGCCATGGAACACGTGACGGAAGCGGCTGGCCAACCGCAGGAAGAAAAACAGGAGAATCCGGCAGGAGAGTGGGGACTGGCCGGCGTTTCGGTTGCGGCGGCTCTCATTGGGCTGTTCTTCGCTTGGCTGCTTTATTACAAAAATCCCGGACTGCCTAACCGAGTCACCGCTAAAATTCACGGAATCTATCTCACGGTCCTGCACAAATACTATGTTGACGAAGGTTACGGTCTGCTCTTTGTGAAGCCTCTGCTGGGACTCTCGACGGTCGTCTTCTGGCGAGGCGTGGACCAGGGCGTGATTGATGGCCTGGTGAACGGCGCCGGCGCGGCTTCCAAGAGCATCGGCGGCGAATTGCGACGAATGCAGTCCGGCAACATCCGATCGTATGCCGCGTGGGTGGCGGCGGGCGGCGCGGCAGTGATCGCCTACATGATCTGGCTGGGGGTGAGCAAGTGAACCAGTGGATTCTCACACTCGTCACCTTCATTCCTGCCGCGGGCGCAGTCGTCTTGATGCTGCTGCCGCGCAACGATCGCCTGCTGCGCTGGGCGGCCCTGATCATCTCGCTCGTTACCTTTGGCTTCTCGATCTATCTGCCCGTCCACATGCCGGGAATGCACTCGGGCTTCGAGTTCCAGATCGATCAGCGCTGGATCGGCCACGACATCCATTACCACCTTGGCGCTGACGGCATCTCCATGTGGCTTACCCTGCTCACCGCCTTCCTGGTACCGCTGGGCGTGCTGGTTTCCTGGAAGTCGATTCATGATCGCGTGAAGGAGTTCTTCGTCCTGCTGCTGGTCCTGGAAACGGCGATGATCGGAGTTTTCCTCGCGCTCGATCTTTTCCTCTTCTACGTTTTCTGGGAAGCGACGCTCATTCCCATGGCGCTGCTGATCGGCATGTTCGGGCACGAGCGGCGAGTCTATGCAGCGGTTAAGTTCTTTCTATATACGATGGTCGCTTCCGTCTTCATGCTGGCCGCGATTATCTGGCTGTACGTCCAGACCAGCAGCTTTGATTATGCGACGTTGCGGCAGTGGGTGCACGACGGCAACGCAAGCTCAGGAGCTTTGCAGTGGCTGTTCCTGGGATTCTTTATTGCGTTTGCCGTGAAAGTCCCGCTCTTCCCGCTGCACACCTGGCTGCCCGACGCGCACGTGGAAGCTCCCACCGCCGGTTCCGTGCTCCTGGCTGGAGTGCTTCTGAAGATGGGCACTTACGGCTTGCTGCGTTTCAACGTCGGCATGTTCCCCAAAGAGGCCGCCGCGAACGCCGGCTGGATCAATGTCTTGGCCATCATCGGGATTATTTACGGCGCTCTAGTCGCGTTGGTGCAGCCGAATTTGAAAAAGCTGATTGCCTATTCCTCCGTTAGCCACCTGGGATTTGTGGTGCTCGGAATCTTCACGTTCACACAGGCGGGAACGGACGGCGCGGTCTATCAGATGCTGAACCATGGCGTTTCCACGGGCGCTCTGTTCATGCTGGCCGGCATGATCTACGAACGCAAGCACACCTACGAGTTCCGCGAGTACGGCGGGCTGGCCACTCCCATGCCGGTCTATGCCACGTTCTTTTTCATTGCGGTGCTTTCTTCCGTGGGCTTGCCGCTACTGAACGGCTTTGTTGGCGAGTTCCTGGTTCTGAGCGGCGCGTTCCAGGACAAGATGATTTACGGCATCCTCGGCGCCAGCGGCGTAATCTGGGGCGCATGCTACCTGCTTTGGATGTACCAGAAAGTGTTCTTCGGGCCGATCCGGCTTCAGCAGAACAAGTCGCTCCATGATCTCGACGGTCGCGAACAGATTTCTCTCTGGCCAGTGGCGGTGATGGTTGTAATTATGGGCGTGATCTCGCCTTACTGGATGAAGACCATCGATCCGGCTGTGGCTGAGATCAATCGGCAATCTCAAAGCGCAGTCAAAGCGGCGCGCACGCGCCATGCTGCT
>DATEGH010000169.1:0-4182 GCA_035280185.1 Terriglobales bacterium | reverse complement strand
GACAACTCCGGCGCGGACGGCATTGGACATGATGAGATCCGTGATCGGCTGTTTGACCGAAACAGAGGTGATGGTAATGATGCGGCCCCAGCGGTGGCGCTGCATGTGCGGGATTACGGCCTTGGCCAGATAGATGATGCTGAGGAAATTCATGTCGATGGCCTTGCGCCACTCGTCGGCCGAGACGGAGAGGAAGTTCTTGGCTGGAGGGCCGCCGGCATTGGTGATGCAGACATCAATCCGGCCAAAGCGTTTGGCTACGTTTTCCGTGAAGCGCTGGACGGCGGAAGCATCGGTCACATCGAGCGGCTCGGCATAGACTTCAGCGCCGGTGGCGGACTGGATCTCCGCCGCGGCTTGACGCAGCGTGCTCTCAGTGCGAGCGCACATGGCAACCTGCGATCCCTCGCGGGCGAATGCCTCGGCGGTAGCACGGCCGATGCCTTCACTGGATGCGGCTACGATCACGCCACGGTTTTTGAGTCCAAGGTCCATGGGGGAAACGAGCAAATAGCAATTAGCAGTTTGCAATTGGCAAATGGCAATTGGCAGCTAACTCCAGAAGCAGACTCGATGATCACGGCAGTGCCCCGAACGCTCAACAGTCGGAGCGCCGATTGCGAAGCGAGAGCTTAGTGCGGCAGAATACGGTGCGGCCGCCCTGCTGCGACCTGGCTCCGGGAGTCGCCTGTGAGTTACTAATTGCCATTTGCCATTTGCCAATTGCTTATTCTTCAGATCCCGACTGCGCCGTAATCCGTTCCCGTATCAGTATCGCGGACGCGCTGTTTCTCGTAAGCGCGATACGGATTGCGAGGCAGGCCGAGCCGCTTTCTACGCAGTTCGAAACCGGCATAGAGTCCGCCGGCGAGAACTGCAGCGGTGAGCGCCGAAAGCGCCAGGATGCGACCAGGAGTTGTAATCCACGCCCGCGAGGCGCGCGCCAGAGGAATGGCAGTGTGCGCGGGAAGTCCCAGCGCCTTGCGAAAGTCTTTGATCGACTCTTCTCCTCCGCGTTCCAGTGCGCGATAAGTGTAAAGCGTGGCATGAGAGAACGGCATGTTGGAATCCTGGCCGCCGTGCACGATGGCATGGTCCATGCCGCGCTCGCGCTGCGCTTCCAGCAGTTCTTCGATGGCAGACTGAAGTTGCTCGGGACGGGTCCACACGCAGCGATAGGCCACGCGTCCGGACTTGTCGATAAGAAATGCGGGATTGGGCAGCCTCGAATACTTGCGATGAATCGTGCCGCGGAGATCGTCCACCAGCACCGGCATCTCGATATTTTCTTCGTCGCACAAAACACGGGCGGCTTCGATCTTCTCTGAGTGTGAGCGATGCGCGCGGATACGCTCTCCGGGATGGGCTTCGCGCACATAGACAAAAAGGAACTCAATATCGTCGCCCCGAAAATGATCGTAAAGCTGGTTCATCGGGCCGATGGCGCCGGCGGTCATGGGACATGTGGCGGAGCCAAACAACAGAAGGACGTTCTTCTTGTTTTGGTAATCGCTGAGGCGCAGCGATTCGCCTTCAAGCGTTTCTGCTTTGAAGTCAGGCGCGCGCTCGCCGGGCTGTGGGCCGGCGAAGGGCATGCGATCAAGTTCCTGCAATAGTTGACGCGAAAAGTGTTCGTAGTTGTAAGCGCCGAATCCCAGCATCGCGGTTTCTGTTCCTGTCTGGTGCTCTCATCATGTTACGCCTCCGGCAAGGAAACGCGAGAACGTGCGTGAAAGAGAGCAGTCACCAATTCGATGCCTTGGCGGCAATGACTGTTTGCTCAAATGACTTCTGTCGCGGCAGCGATGAACTTTCCCATCGGATACAATAATCGGTCTTGCAGTTGGAGGATTGATGCCCGCATTGAAACCAGGCGAGACTGCTCCGGACTTTGAGCTTGCTGCCGTTACCGGCAAACAGAGGCACAAATTCAAGCTGAGTGAGTTTCGCGGCAGCAAAAACGTGGTGATTGCTTTTTATCCGCTGGATTGGAGCCCGACTTGAACCAATGAGATGTCGGCATATGGCAGATACCTGCCAAAATTTGCCGGCGCAGATGCCCAGGTCGTGGGCGTCAGTACCGATTCGATCTATAGCCATATCGCGTGGCAGGAAAAATCCATAGGATGGCAGGAGTATCCGCTGGCCAGCGATTACTGGCCTCACGGCGGGACCGCCGAGAAATACGGAATCCTCCGTGCGGGCGAGCCGCTGCCCGGCATCAACGAACGCGCGATTTTCATCGTGAATAAAGAAGGCAAGATCGCGTTCTCCAAGACCTACGAGCTCGGCCAGGAACCTGATTACGAAGAGGTTGTGTCGGAGTTGGAGAAGGTGAATGCGCGGCCGGCAGCGGTGAAAAGCTAGCCGGACGCCGGAGCCGAAGGACTCCCCTTCTTCCACACTCAAAAGCACCAAGAGAAGTTATTCTCTGCTCTTCTCAAACTCCAGCGATGCCGAGTTCATGCAGAATCGAAGCCCGGTTGGCTGCGGTCCATCGGGAAAGACGTGGCCGAGGTGGGCGTCGCAGCGGTGGCAGTTGACTGCCGTGCGCCGCATCCCGAAGGTCTCATCCTGCACCAGCTCAACGTTCTCTTTCGCCAATGGCTGCCAGAAACTCGGCCAACCGGTGCCGGATTCAAACTTTGTCTCTGAGCTGAACAGCGGGGTGCCGCAGCAGGCGCAACGGTAGATCCCGCGGTCGTGAAGGTCCCAGTACTTGCCCGTGAAGGCACGCTCGGTTCCTTCATGGCGCGCCACCTGGAACTGCTCCGGCGTAAGCTGCCGGCGCCACTCCTCGTCGCTTTTCACCATTTTCGGCGCGGTGGTGCGCTCCAAAGGTTCGCCGCTGCTGGAAAAATCCACGGTCGTAACTTCCGCGCGGGTGGTCGCAGGCGTTGAAGGGATCTTCATATAAAAAGTATAAGCCTGTGCGACGCAAGAGTTCCCTCACGAGAGAGATGTGTTCATCGCTGCCGCAATGACTCTTCCCGCGCTGCTCCTTCCGCTAATCTGCTGGCATCCAATGTGTTAGGCTTTTAACTGGGTGTCTCTGTCGCAGCCAATTTACCCGCTTGCCGCGATCCTACAACAAAGACCAAAGAGGCTTCCCGCAGAACTGAAGGGCCAAAACGACTTTGATTGATATTCAGAAATCCGTTGCCAAAATCTTTGGCACCAGCAACGAACGCGAGATCAAGCGAATTCAGCCGCTCGTAGACCAGATGAACGCGCTTGAGCCGGAGATGCAGAAGCTCACGGACGAGCAGCTCCGGACCAGAACCGACGAGTTCCGCGCGCGCATTAAGGAGCGCATTCAGGAAGTGGAGGCTGAGATCGCCCGCCTCAGCGGTGAAATACAGAATGCGCCAGATGGAGAGGCCCGCGCCGAAATGGACGCGCTCTCCAAGCGGCGGCTGACCGCGCGCAACGAGATCCTGGAGGAGATCCTGCCCGAGGCATTCGCCGTGTGCCGCGAAGCCGGCCGGCGCGTGCTCAACATGCGCCATTTTGACGTACAGTTGATCGGCGGAGTCGTCCTTCATCAGGGCAAGATCGCAGAAATGAAGACCGGCGAGGGCAAAACGCTGGTTGCGACTCTTCCCGTCTACCTCAACGCGCTCGCCGGCGACGGCGTCCACGTTGTCACCGTCAACGACTATCTGGCCAAGCGCGACTCGGAATGGATGGGCAAAATTTATCGCTTCCTGGGCCTCAGCGTGGGCGTGATCGTGCACGAACTCGACGATGACGAACGCCGCGAAGCCTATGCCGCCGACGTGACCTACGGCACCAACAACGAGTTCGGCTTCGACTACCTGCGCGACAACATGAAGTTCGATTTGAAGGACTGCGTCCAGCGCGGGCACAACTTCGGCATCGTTGACGAAGTGGACTCCATCCTGATTGACGAAGCGCGCACACCGCTCATCATCAGTGGTTCAAGCGACGAGTCCACGGACAAATATGACCGCGCGGACCGCATCGTGCCACACCTCGAAAAAGGCGAGGAGATCGAAAAAGCTCCGGGCGAGCCTTCAGAGTACACCGGCGATTTCACGATCGACGAAAAACACAAGACTGTGACCATCACCGATGATGGATGGGAAAAAGTCGAGAGACTGCTGGGCATTGAGAATATCGCCGATCCGGAAAACTGGGGGATGAAGCACCACGTGGAAA
>DATEGH010000168.1:0-6367 GCA_035280185.1 Terriglobales bacterium | reverse complement strand
CGGCACGCGTTTTTCCAGTGGGATATAGCTGAAAACTTCGTCTTGCTGGTCTTGGTTTCCTCGCATGTCTGCTTTTAGCTCACTTCTTGCAAAAAACAAAGTGAGTTTTTCCGCACCCTCTAAAGTCATGCCCTGACACTTTCTTGCCGCTTCTTAGGAGTCTTTGGCCGCCTCTGAAAGTCATGCTCTGACACTTGTTGCCGCTGATTGGGAAGTTTCCGGCAAAACTGAAGTCATGCCCTGACACTTCTTGCTATTAATGTGGGAGCTTTTTCCAAAAAAGAAACGGCGCACGATGCTCATGCGCCGTTTCTTGCTGTTGTTCTTGTTATTCGCCTGTGTTGCTTTGTGCTTCCGCTGCATGCATCACGCGGAAGGTGCTGCCGCCGTTGGACCACACCAGCACCAGAGCGTCCTTGCCTTGAGGAACATTGCCCAGGTCGCGCTGAACATCTGAAGCGCTCTGCACGGGCTTGCGATCCACTTCCTGAATCACGTCGCCGCGGGAAAGGCCGGCATTATCGGCCGGGCTGCCAGGTTGAACGCTGGCCACTACAACACCTTTCACGTTGTCGGGAAGTTGCAGTTGGTCGCGCATGTCCGGCGTCAGGTTCATCAGCCCAAGGCCCCAGCGCGCTTTGCCGTGGGAGGTTGATGCCGTCTCCGAGCCGCCGTTCTTGCTGTTCATGGCCTCGAGAGTGACAGGAATCGTCTGGGTCTTTCCATTGCGAATGATTCCCAGTTCCACTTTATCGCCGGGATAGTCTTCCACGATTGCCGCCTGGAGTTGTCCGGCATCTTCCACTTTCTTGCCGTTGAGTTCGGTGATCACGTCTCCAGTCTTCAAGCCGGCTTTGGCGCCTGGAGAATCAGGCTCGACCTGGCTGATCAGCGCGCCATTGGCTTTATCCAGATGGAAGAAGGTGGCATTTTCCGGAGTCACATCGCTGATCTGAACGCCGATACGCGCGTGCTCGACCTTGCCATCCTTGAGCAGCGTGTTCACGATCGGCTTGGCGATGTTGGCCGGAATCGCAAATCCCATGCCGGAAAACGATCCCGAGGGCGAGATCAGGAACGTGTTGATCCCAACGACTTCGCCGTGCGCGTTGACCAGAGGGCCGCCGGAGTTGCCGGGATTGATGGCCGCGTCAGTCT
Source organism: Terriglobales bacterium (assembly GCA_035280185.1). Lineage (GTDB taxonomy): Bacteria > Acidobacteriota > Terriglobia > Terriglobales > Acidobacteriaceae > Angelobacter. Next base: position 5,209 of record DATEGH010000168.1, on the reverse strand, counting down.
GAATGAACTCGCCGGGCTTTCGAGGATCATCGGTATAGGGATTCGCGCGGTTGAGTCCGCTTACAATGCCGCGCGTTACGGTGAAACGGAATCCGTACGGATTGCCAAATGCAAGGACCAGTTGTCCCGGCTTCAACGTGCCGGAATCGCCCCAGGGCACGCTGGCAAGATTGCTGCCGTTGATCTTGATGACGGCGAGATCGGTCAACGGATCTGCGCCAATCAGCTTCGCCGGAAATACGCGGCGGTCGTTCATGGTGACGCGAATGTCCGTCTCGCCTTCGATCACGTGATTGTTGGTAACGATGTAGCCGTCGGGAGAGATGATGATTCCGCTGCCCAGGCCATGTTCAATCTGCGGACCCGGACGCATCTGTGGACCGAAGCCGAATGGCCCGAAGAACTGCTGCAGCGGGCCTTCTTCCTCCTGCTGCTGCCGGCTCGGCTTCTGCTTTGATGTGACCGTAACGTTCACGACTGCCGGCGTCACGTGCGAAGCCAGAGTTTCCATCGCGTGGTCGAGCGAAACCAACGCGGTGACGCTCTGATCGTCAAGTGCCGGAGCTGCGGGCGCAGCGCTGGCCGCGTTGGCGTCAGTGGGTTTTAGAAGTTCATATCCTCCTACGGAGCCGATTAAGGCCAGCGCAAGCACCGCCGCCCAGATGCGGGTGGTCCATAGCGATTTCCATTGCTGATTCATCCACGTCTTCATTTTTCTGTTCCTTATCTTTATAACTAGTTTATTAGTTCACAATCTTGCAGTTTCGTGACTTCCCGGTGCAACGGTTGGGAAGTCTCTAGTTCAGGTTTTTCGTGAATTCTGTTTGACCGCGCTCACAGGCACAAGCCAGCGGGTTTGCGTGATGGTGACTTGATATCCGGCAGGAGTTGCGGTGATGGTCCGCTGGGTCGCAATCAGGAGAACATAATTATTCTTCGGTTTCCGATGTGCCGCGCGATAGCTCGCCGCGTGATAGTTGCGGGGCATCTGGGATTCACTTCGCACATTCTGCGCGGCCAGGCTCGCCGATGCAGGTTTCTTTTCTGATTGTTGGTAAAGAGCAGCATGGTAAAGCTGAGAGGGAGTTCCCTTACCAGCGGCAAGAGCGGAAAGACTATAAGCCGTGTGCTCTGCTTTGCTTGAAAGGGTCATCGCTTCAGGAGCGGCTTGGCCACGCGCGTCTTCGACCGTGACCATCTCGGGAACCCAGGAGAATCCCATGCCGCAAACCAGAGCCAGTACCAACACACCGGGAATGGCGGGCTTCCAATAGCGCGACGCCGCGGGACGCTCAGGATCAAGAATCCTGGTTACGCGCAACGTGAGTTGATGCACGCGCCCGACGGCCGCCTGGGCCAAAGCGAGTTGACGGCGCAAGAAGCTCCGCTCCGCCATGCGCGCAAGAGATTCTGCATACATGTGAGGGCTGGCAGCCTTGGCCAGGACGGCATCGTCGCAGGCCATTTCGCGATGCAATGCGACCTTGCGTTCCATCCACCAAACCGCGGGGTGAAAAAAGAGCAGCGCTTTCAGGATCCGCTGTAAGAGGTTTGTCCAATCGTCCCAGCGGCGCAGGTGAGCAATTTCGTGCAGCAGCACGTGCTTGAGGTCATCGGGCGAGCCTTCGTCGATCAGCCATTTCGGAAGTACGACAGCGGGCTTGAAGAACCCGATAGCCGTGGCGACGGTTGCATCGGCAGAAACCAACACTTCCACCCGACGATGCCCACGATCGCTGCCAAGCTCACATATTAGTTCCGGAGAAAGCGTGCCTGGGTCAATGGTCCGGCATTTCGCGCGCATTCTCCGGAGCTGGAACAATCCAACCGCGATGCGCAAAAGACCGGCAACCGCGAGAATCAGCCAGACAAGAAGCGAATACTCGACCACTGAAGATGGCAAGGCGAGCGCTTTCTGCCTGGCGTACTCGCTGAGGACAGCGGATTGCGGCCACTGCACGACCAGGAAAATAGGAAGGATGGCGGTTGCAAGGAGCGCGGAAAACCAGATCAGAAAGCCGGTTTGCGAATCCCGGCGCGGCAGCAGGCGGGCCAACAAAGCAACTAGGACGGCAAGAGCTGTTCCGCCGATGAGCGAAAAAAGAATGCGATCCAGAGCCAGGGAAGCAAACCATTGCAGAGCGGGTGAATTCATTGCTGTTTCGCACTCTCCTGCAACAGGTTATTCAAGCGTTTCAGTTCTTCATCGTTGATGCTCTTGTCTTCGAGCAGGTTCAGAACCAGCAACTCGTGCGAATTCTGGAAAAAGCGGCTCACCAGACTGCGAACCGCGGAACGTGTGGCTTCCTGCCGCCCGATTCGGGGCATATAGACGTGAGCGCGACCGTCTTTGCTGTGCTGCACATATCCTTTTTTCTCGAGGATCCTGATGGTCGTGAGAACAGAGTTGTAGGCCAGCGCGGGCTGCGCCGGGAGTGCCTGGAGAACCTGGTGTACCGTGGACGCTCCCTTCGTCCAGAGGACTTCCATCAGCCTTAGTTCGGCTTCGGTCAAAATCGCCGATGTCTTGGGCGGCACCGCCTGTCCTCCTTGGCCTGGGGGTCTATCCATTTAGACGCAGCCAACGATAAAAGGATAACTAATTGTTTAGTTATTTTTCAAGAAAATAACCTGGCAAAGTTGTTGGCCGCCTAAGCTTATGAATTTGCGATATTTATCTGGAGGCTTACGATCTGCGTGCTTGTGATTCGAGAGCTTTCCGCTGGCTGATGAGTTTACTCAATCGCGATTGCAGAGTAGCCACGGAATCGAACAGTTCCTGCACAACTCCAGATTCCCAGCTCAATCCGTGCTGATCAATGTCACTGGTAATGCCGCGCGCCATCTGGCCGAAGCGGCGCATCCGCTCCGCTGCCACAAATGAAAGCACTACCTGCTCGTTCTTTCCGGTCTGGCGGGCATTCATCAGCTCGCCGAGAACCCAGGCAGTGTTCCGCACGTCATCGACTGACCGTCGGAAATCGCGCAGCAGAGCCGGATCGGGCGCTTGGGCCGACTTCAACTCTGGTTCCAGCGCTTCCAATTTACCGGTGAGCTCAATCAGCTTGGAGGAGAGAACTTTCTGACTATCGTTCATTCGCAATACCTCCCTGCCATGGGTCGAAGCTGACCAGGAATTGTTGTGTCGCTCCCCGCCGCAGACTGGCAATTGTATCTCGACTTTGGAATCTCTCCTCAGTCATTCACCCTTATCATCACCCGATATCTACTCTCATTTAAGGAGCGGCCGGCTCCAAGAAGCGAGTTTTTGCCTGATGGATTTAGGCCATGTCCGAAGGTACAAAGGTAGGCGAGAATGAGGCCATGGACCTGCAAACAATCTCTTGGGTACAAACCACATGCACGTCCACGGGGCCAAGGAACAAGGGAAACAGAGCACCCCTTGGACATGCTTGGGACATGTACCGATGAACGCCAGCTACTCGGAATTTGGCTCTATTAACCCGGCGTAAGTAGTACCCTAGTTCTACGTGCCACTCTCGACTGAGTACTAACTGAATAACTTTGCTCTTTGGAGGCCCCATGAAACGGGTTCTTTTTGTAACACTGCTCACTTTTGTGTTTGCTTTTGCCATGGTGGGTTGCGGCGGCGGCAATAACATTGGCCCCGTCCAGGCGACCGGAACCTCGACAACGGTCCAATTTGGCGACGCCACCAACGATCAGATCGTGAAATTTGAACTGACCGTCAGTTCCATCACCCTTACAGGCGCCACAGGCACCTCAAACACTTCTAATCTGCTCAGCGCACCGGTGGAATTTGAGTTTGTCCAGTCAGCCGGTACCATGGAACCGGTGTCGCTCTCGAAGGTCCCGGCCGGCACCTACTCTGCGGCAACGTTCACGGTTGCGAATCCGGAAGTGGTCGTGGTGAACGGCACAACCCCCACGAAGCTTACAAACGTCACGCTGAATTCGACGACAGTGAATGTGAACTTTGCTTCCAACATCACGGTTGGAACCACGCCGCTGTTTATCAACTTTGACCTGGATCTGGCAAACTCGATTACCCTTACGGGCAATCCGCCAACCTCGGCCACTGTCAATCCAACATTTACCGTGAGCACCTCGACGGTTGCCCCGAACGAAGCGGGCGAGAACGAAGATAACGGCGAAGAGGACGATGTTCACGGAAAGGTAACTGGCGTTACTGCCCCGAATTTCACCATCCAGACGGAATCCGGCGCGAGCATCACTTTTGCCACCAATTCCACCACGAAGTTCGATGACGGCCTCACCGCCGTGACCGATCTGAAGACGGGAGACATCGTTGAAGTTGACGCGATGACCCAGCCGGACGGCACCAATCTGGCGACCAAAGTAGAACGCGAGGGCGCAGAGACTGGCGAGGAAGCGGAAGGTATTATCAGCAACGTGACCGGCATCTCTCCTGCCCTGACGATTACGATTGCCCATCAGGTGGATTCCACCGGTTCGGCTACCCCGCCGACTACCGTGGACATCACGACCGACCTGAACACTCAATTCATCGTTCGCGGAGACAAGCTGAACGTGAGCGGTACCTGCCCCGGCGCGACCTGCTTTGATGCAGCGCATGTCGCCAAGGGCCAACGCGTTGAAGCCGATGCCGATGGCCAGGCCAGCCCCATCACAGCCCGCAAGCTGAAGCTGCGTGAGCAGGCCCTGGTAGGCACGATTGCCGCCACGCCGGCGCCCACCAACTCCAGCTTTACGCTGACAGTCAGTTCGACCTCGGCTTTTGCGAGCTTGAGCGGCGCCAGCAGCGTGAACGTGACCGTGGACAGCGGCGCGAACCTCAAAGTGCCGATCACGGCAGGCGCGACCGTCCGCGTCCGTGGTCTGGTGTTCTTTGATGGCATCAGCACGTACAGCATGACGGCTGCTCGCGTTGACGACAACAAGTAATCTCACTCACCCTAACCAAAGAGGCCCGCTTCGGCGGGCCTCTTTTTTGCTGCGACAAACAAAATTCCCAGCGTGCCAGCCTTGTACGATGGCAGGAGAAATTCACGTTTGCGGCGACCCACAACACGTTGGGAAAAATACTTCTTCAGGATAGAAGCGCTTTGTCAGGGGCTAAAGCCCTTTTTTTAGATAAGGAATTATCGGCACGACTGAAGAGGTTGCGGAAAAATCATAGTTTTCACGTTCCGCTGTCCTTCCTGAACGTCTGCCGAGTGGTTAAACTCCACCTGATCGTCCCGAT
>DATEGH010000167.1:0-2876 GCA_035280185.1 Terriglobales bacterium | reverse complement strand
GGTGGAATCTCCCGTCCACAAAACTCAGGATGTTCTTCAGCTTTGCCCCGAAGCTGTTCTCGGTAAACACCTGGTAATTACCGCATTCGATGCCGGTAAGATCACTGCCGTAGCGCAAGAATCTCTGCTGACATGGCGGGTAGAAGGCTCGGCATTGCATGTGCCTCCACTAGCCGACCTGCTGGAGGTTCCTTATGACGTCTTCAACGAGTGGTTCGTTTTCCCGACCGCGCCTGGGCAGCAGAAGCTTGAAAGCTTTATGAATTCCAACTGGTTTACGCTGGGGCCGTGCCTTTCGGGGAACGCCGAACGTGCCACGCAATGGGAGATCAAGCGTACGCAGCGGGCATTTTGGCAGTTGCTGGAGAGCGCGAATCCGGAATCGTATCTGGCCTGCGGACGCCGGCTGATCTTCGTGACGCGCAACGATGCGTACTTTACCGCGGTGCTGCGACGCATCAGCGTGCCGCCTCGGGCCCGCTCAGCTAGCGCCTGATTGCGACTTTGCCGCGCTCCTGAAGTTCCCTTCCATGCGCTCTGCTTCCAGTCGTACCACACGTCGCGACTCGCGCGCCGGACGCGCCCGCTCATAGGCGAGAAAATCTCCGATAACTTTGATCGCGTCCTTATAGCCCTGAACGATCACAGGCCCGATGATCTCCCCATCGAAATCGAGCGCCGACGCAGGCAAGGGCTCCTTCGGCGCGATATGGAAGGCCTTCACGTAGCGGTAGCGCTGGCTGCCGATCTCCAGTTCCACTTGCTCGGGACGAACGCCGAGCTCGGCGGCATACAAACCGCACAGGCGATTGAAATTGCTGAGGAGCGCAATATCTGTCTTGAAGTTCTTCGAAATCAGAATATCTACGGCCTGCAAGCCAACGTCGAGAAAAGTACGGAGTTCGCCGGTCTCTAGCGCACCCTGCAAAGGCGAGATCAGCACAAGAAAGAGAACGTCGGCGCCAAGTCGGAGGGCGGGCAGGATAGGCTGGTTGGTCATGATGCCGCCGTCAGTCCACAAGCGGCCGGCCATCGGAACGGCTTCATAGGCGAAGGTATAAGAAGAAGACGCGACCGCTGCCTGCACCAGATCGTCGGGCTGCTCTACTTCGCGGCGCACAAAATCCTGCTGCGCACCGGGATCATGCGCCAATGTCTCGATCGGACAGTTGCAGAAATAGCGCGCCACTCCGTGCCGCAGGTCGGTGGCGGTCATCACCACCCGGATATCGGAATTACGGAGTTTCTCCTGGGGAATGCGCCCACGGAGGAACTTGATGCGATCGAAGTTTGGGAACAGCCCGGTGCGCAACGGCAGGCGCAGGAAGCGGTGGCTCCAGCGGCTGAAGTGGTCCTGGAGCATGCGGTAGGTGAACACCGCGGCCAGCGCAATCAGCACCAGCGGGAGTGGAGCGCTGAACTCCACAATGCGGTCGCCGTGCACAGGGACGTGAATGTGGGTAAATCCGAGAAACAGCACTGCGAAGCTCAGCACCAGCAGATTCGCTCCGAACGAGACCCAGGCTTTTCTGCGGTCGGGCTCCCACTTGCGCCCGCGTAGAAAGTTCAGGATGACGTAACCGATGTAGGAGAGCTTGTCGGCGAAAAGAAGAATGGCCAATCCGCCGGCAGCCAGCGCCAGCCAGGTTGCTTTGGGATGGTGCGCGTGCAGATAGATGTGATGCTCTTTGAGCCATTCCCAAAGGAAGTTCCCGATCCCGGCAGAGGCAGCAATCAGCCCGGCGAGCACAAAGATGTAACGCGACCAATCGATGCCGAGCGTTGCCGGAGTCAGTTCCATCCATGCTTGCACCAAAGGCTCGGCATCCCCCACGAGCCCACTGGAATGTGCCGCATATGAGGCCGCGTTGATGCTGCCAACCGAAGTCGCGGTGATGATGTGCGTGGGGACTTGGGCGTCCTGGAACGCCATAAGAACGCCGGCTTCATACGCTCCGCGCGCGCCGCCTCCGGAAAGCACCACGCCAACACGCGAGGCAAACTGCTGCGGACTCGGCGCGCCGGCCATCTGCGCGCGAAACTCGTGGCGCAGGCTGTCCAGTTCCGAGAGCGCGGCTGCGCTCATGGGTTTGGCTGCAGAACGGGGCATTTTTCTGATGCACAGGATAACCCAGCTCTGAGCCTTGAAGATTGACTTTGGTTACAGCACGTTTGGATGGTGGGTTGGGCAAGAGCGGCCTGGTGCGGCTCTCATTGCAAACTCATGCCGTTCCCTTGTTCTCTCCCAGCACGACCCTGACATCCATTTTCCGCTTTCCGCGATAGATGGTTACCGTCACCACGTCGCCGGCGCGATGGTTCTGCATCACGTGCGAGAGCTCCTGCTGGTCTTCAATCGATTCGCCATTGATGGCCACAATCAAGTCTCCGCCCAGCGTAATGGGAGTATTCCCCAGATAGGCGCGCTCGGTGCCGGCTCGCAGTCCGGCGCGGTCGGCCGCGCTGTCTGGAACCACCTGCACCACCAGCAGCCCGGAATCCGCCGCCAGTCCCATCTCGTTGGCCAGTTCCGGCCCAATGGGAATGGTGCTCACTCCCAGCTCCGGACGCCGAACGCGGCCCAAATGGACCAGATCATCGAGCACGGCCTTTGCGGTATTCACGGGAATTGCAAAGCCGATGCCGGCGCTCTGCTCCGCTCCGCCTGTGAGAATCATGGAATTGATTCCGATTACCTGGCCGCGCGAGTTCAACAGCGGCCCGCCGGAGTTCCCGGGATTGATCGCCGCATCAGTTTGGATGGCCTCATCAATAAATCCTTTGGGGCCGCGCACCGAGCGGATGGAACTGATGATGCCGCGGGTCATGGTGCCGCTCAAGCCGAACGGATTGCCAATGGCATAAACCTTCTGTCC
>DATEGH010000166.1:0-10673 GCA_035280185.1 Terriglobales bacterium | reverse complement strand
GATTGAGACCTTTATTTTTCGGGTTCTGGGTGGCCATGCTGTTTGCCCTCGGCGGGACAACGCCGGTTCCTAAATGGCTGCTGGGTCGCGCATTCGAAGTTCTGACCTTCGAACGCTTTAGTTTGCTGGCGCATGTGCTGGCTTTACCCATTCTCGGCCTTATGGTTTGCGATTTGGTTGACCACTACGGCAGGACGGCAGCATTCGTCACCGGCGCCCTGGCGGCGCTCACCTTTGGATTCGCGGTGGCCTGGCCGGTGTATTTCCAGAACCACGATCCGGATTTCAATGTCTCCGAAGTCATTTCGTTTCTGAACCGCGATGGGCATGACAGGTTCCGCTACATCACGCTCGGCTTCGGCTCGCATAAGTTCGACGAAGTGAGCACATACACGACGGCCAGCAGCGTTGATGGCGACTACAACTCCGCCCGTCTGCTGCCTGAGCTTACGCAATACGGCTCCGCGCAACTCACCAACGCCAAGTATTTTGGCGCCAACGGCATGGAATCGTTGCGGGCCATGCTCAAGCACGCTGATCAGTACGGATTGAAGTGGATTTTTGTGCACGATCCGTTCTATGAACCCTTACTAGCGTTCGGCGGCTGGCGCAAGACAGAGACTTATGACCGCGGGTCGGTCACTTTGTGGGTGAAGGACGGAATTCCTCCCGCGCACGAGATGCCGTATCAGCAGTCGATGAAGCCAACTGAGATTGAAGGGATCATGTGGGGAACGCTGCCGTTCGGCAGCAGCCTCCTTGCTCTGATTCTGGCTCTGGCGCTGCCCGATAAGCGGCGCAGAGCAGAGACTTATGAGTTCCCGATTTCCGAATCGGAACCTGTCCTGAGGGAGGCCCGGTAATGAGCCGCGCGTTGCCCATCATTTTCGGCTTGTTGACGATTGCTCTGGTTGCGGTTGGGGCAGTCCATCCCAGTTCCACAGCTCCTGCGTCCAGCCCTGAAGGAGCGGTGCAGGCGATGCTTACCAATGTGCAAGGGCACGATTGGAAGGACGCTTATTCTTATATCTCTCCTTCCAGCAATGTTGACCTGCAAAACTTCGTTCGCGACCTGAACGGCCGCGACGGAAGCCTGCGCACGTATTCTTCCCTCGAAAGCTTCAACACGCGCCCGCTGCACGAAAACGACAATCAAGCCACAGTCCGCACTGAAATGAAGTACTCGACTGCGGTGGGCGCTTTCTATGACACACGCGATCTCAACGTGGTGAAGGAAAGCGGGCAGTGGAAGATCGTCTGGGCCGGCGAGAAAACGCCGACTGTTCCGCCACAGGTGATTCCTGTGAACTATCTGCGCTGGGACGTGATCTGGCGCGGCGCTGGAGATGACTGGGGCTCACAGAATGTCGAGAACCCGCATGTGCGAATCCTTTCCATGAATCCTGTTCCTGAGGCTTCTGGGCTCAGCATCATGGGCGAAGTGGAAAATGAGGACACGGTTCCAGCCTTTGTTTCCGTAGGGGCGACGCTTGTTGGGAAGAACGGGCAGGACATAGGAACTGAGAGCAGCTTTGATCGCACCTCTCACGTTCTCCTGCCCAAAGAGATATCGCCTTACCGCATTGATTTCCCGGGAATCAAGCTTGCTCAGGTGCAATCGGCGCGTATGAAGCCTGACTCTATGCTGGTGCCGGCTTCGGCGGATCCAGTGATCGGAGTCATGCACCAGCGCATCGAGAAGGACGCGAAGGGCCGGAGCGTTCTCCAGGGCGATCTGCTGAACGAGAGCGGGCAGACTGTGAACATTCCGCATGTGCTGGCTACGTTTTATGACAATTCCGGGAAGGTGATCTGGGTCTCCGACGGCTACGTGGATCACGCTCTGCTGCCGCAGACGCCGCAGCCGTTCGCGGTAAGCCTGCGCGACGACCTGGCGCCAAAGGTGCATAGTTTTCGCGTGACCGTGAATCAATACAGCCGGGAGTGGCAGGAGTAATCCCATGCGCAAGCTAGTGCTGATTACCTTGCTGATCCTTACCTGCTGGTTCGCTTCGGATTGGGCGCGCGCCGCCGACCTGAAGATTCCGCAAAACGCGGTTGCTGGTGAGCCGCTGTCCATTGGGACCAGCGGATCTGGCATCGGAACGCTCATCCTGGTCGGGCCCGGTGAGGTGATCAAGCGCGATCTCCGGCTTGGAGAAAATGTGGAAGTGAAGGCGGAAGAGCTTCGCCATGCCGGGCGCTGGATCGCCATTGTTCGTGGCGGAGATCATCCGCAGTCGCAGGCATTCTGGGTCAATCCAGGCAAGCCGGACCAACTTAGTTTTCTGGCGCGGCCATCACGCGTTCCGGTGAATCGACCCGGCGTAATCAGCGGCGTAGCTTTCGTGTTTGATAAGAATCGCAATCTCATCCTGCGGCCGATGCCGGTGGAGTTCAGCCTCTCTGTGGGCGGCAGTGGGGCAAGACAGTCGGTCAAGAGCAGCAATGGCGTGGCATGGGTGAAGAGTTCGTCAGCCAAGAAGGCAGGCGCAGCGCAGTTCGTTGCCTCTGCGGGAGATGCCTCAGTCCGGCGTGTGGTGCAGCAGGTGGCGTCTGATCCGTGCAACCTGCGCATGAAAGTCGAGCAGAAGAACAAAGACCATGTGGTTCTGGTGACTGAACCGATCCGCGATTGCACCGGCAATCCCGTGCCGGACGGCACAATCGTCACCTTCATTGAAACCGACAAGACTGGCAGGAGCGTGGTGGATGCACGCATTAAAAAGGGAATCGCTCGCGCCGAGTTGCCGGCCTCGGACAGCGCGAATGTGACAATTGCCGCAGGCGTGGTGCTGGGCAACGAACTCCACATCGGAGGAGGAGAGTAATGAAGCTACGGCGAATGCTTGTCCTCACGGCCGGAATTGCTCTCGCTCTTTCGGGCGCCGTCCCACTTATGAATAACATTTTGGCAGCCAGCAAGCCTGCTCTCCAGATCAACTTTGGCTCGGCCCAACCGCGCGAAGTGGAAGACAGCACACAGCAGGCAATCGTTCGAGACTACTCTGCCGCCTGGAAAGCACTCAAGACGTCGTTGGCGAACAATACTACCGGCCCGCTGGCCGACAACTTTACCGGCTTTGCCTTTGACCGGCTTTCGCAACGGGTAAAAGACCAGCAGCAGAACGGAATTACCACTCGAATTATTGATCACGGCCACAAAGTTGAGGCTGTCTTCTACTCCCCCGACGGGTCGTCTATGGAGCTTAAAGACACAGCTTCCATTGAGACGCAGGTTCTTGATGGAAGCACCGTTCTGCACTCTGATCAGGCGCAAGTGCATTATTATGCCGTGCTCACCGGTGCGGAAGATCGCTGGAAGGTTCGCGTGTTGGAAAGCGCGGAATGAGAACCCTCACCGCTCGTAGACACTCATAACACTGATCAGAAGATCAGGCCAGGTCGCAATCCATATCTAACACTTAGAGCGGGATATTGCCGTGTTTCTTGGGCGGATTCTTGTCACGTTTGGTTTCGAGCATTGCCAGAGCGTCAATCAGCCGCTTGCGAGTTTCGCGCGGGTGGATCACCGCGTCAATGTAGCCTCTCTCCGCAGCGATATAGGGATTGGCAAAGCGCTCGCGAAATTCTTCGATCTTTTCCGCACGAACCTTCTCCGCTTCTGAGTTTGCGCCGGCTTTCTCCAGTTCGCGGCGATAAACGATGTTGACCGCACCTTCCGGCCCCATGACGGCGATCTCAGCCGTTGGCCAGGCGTAGTTCGCGTCTGTTCGGATATGCTTCGATGACATCACGCAATAAGCGCCTCCATAGGCCTTGCGTGTGATCACCGTGATCTTCGGAACAGTAGCTTCTGCGAAAGCAAACAGCAGCTTGGCGCCGTGCCGGATGATGCCTCCGTACTCCTGCTGGGTTCCGGGAAGAAAGCCGGGGACATCTTCAAAGGTGATTAGAGGAATGTTGAAGGCATCGCAGAAACGAACAAAGCGCGCGCCTTTGGTGGATCCGTTGATGTCGAGCACCCCGGCCAGATAAGCAGGCTGATTCGCGACGATTCCCACCGGCTTTCCATTCATCCGGGCAAAGCCGACCACCAGATTGCGGGCGTAGTGTTCATGCACCTCAAAGAAGTAGCCGTCGTCCACCACGCGGGTGATCACGTCTTTGATATCGTACGGCTGGTTCGATTCCGCCGGAACTATCGAGTCAAGCTCGCGGTCAGCACGATCGGTGGGATCGGTGCACTCGCGGCGCGGAGGGTCATCAAGATTGTTGGAAGGAATGAAGCTGAACAGCTCGCGGATCATGGAGAGGCATTCGGCGTCGTCGTGGGCCATGAAGTGCGCCACGCCTGAAGTTTCATTATGTGTGAGCGCGCCACCGAGCTGGTCCTTGGTGACCTCTTCGTGCGTGACGGTCTTGATCACATCGGGACCGGTGACGAACATATAGGAAGTCTGGTCCACCATCACGATGAAGTCCGTTATAGCCGGAGAATAAACCGCGCCACCGGCGCAGGGACCCATAATGGCGGAAATCTGCGGAATCACTCCGCTGGCCAGAGTGTTGCGCAGAAAAATATCGGCGTAGCCGGCCAGCGACATCACGCCTTCCTGAATGCGCGCCCCGCCGGAATCGTTCAGTCCGATCACCGGCGCGCCCACCTTCACGGCCATGTCCATGATCTTCACGATTTTGGCCGCGTTGGCTTCTGAGAGCGAGCCGCCGAAGACGGTGAAATCCTGGGCAAAGACGAACACAAGCCGCCCTTCAATGCGGCCGTAACCTGTAACAAAGCCGTCGCCGTAGATCTTCTGCTTGTCCATGCCGAAGTCCACGCAGCGGTGGGTGATCATCTTGTCGAATTCCTCGAAGGTGCCCTCATCCAGCAGAAACTCGACGCGCTCACGCGCGGACATCTTGCCTTCTTTATGCTGGCGGGCGCGGCGCTCCTCGCCTCCGCCTGCTTCCGCCAGCGCGTCGCGGCGCTTGAGCTCTGCAAGCTTCTGTTCCAGGTTCATGGCAGGAAATTATAACTGTGCTCGGCAGATGCACCAGTACGGCACACGTCCAACAAGTGTGGGTGAAGAGATAGTTAACAGCTTCTGGTTTGCAGATCACCCGATCACGCGCGATCACGGCGATCAACCGATCCTATTCCAGGGTCGCGCCGGGTTCCCATTTCCACTTTTTCTTCTTCGCGTTCCACCAGACAGCGGAATCCATCACCCGCGATTCGACGGCCTTGATCACAAACACCGGCGGCTTGTTCTTCTTGAGCAGCATGCGCCCGACCTGGATGGTGTCGAACGGCACGTTTATCAACACGAATTTCGCCTTCGGGGTGGCAGCGTGCCATGCGTCTATGCCAGAGCCGAATATCACAAGAAGATCGTGGTTCTGGCTGGGATCACTCTGGCCGAAGGTGGAGGTGATGCGGGGATTGCCGAAGCCGAAATAAGAGTTGTACGGGTCGGCCACGACATATTTAAATTCGTAGGAATCTGGGAGAGGTTCCTTGCTGTCGGCCACTATAACCGCGTCTTCCACGCCGTCGCCGTTAAGGTCGGCGGTGATCAGCGGCGGCTGGATGTTGCCGGAAACCGAGAAGGTGGACCCGAATTGCCGTTTTACAAGGGAAGGCAGTGAGTCAGAGTCAGCCGTTTTGGACGAATTCTGTTGTGCGCCGGCCAGACACACTGCGAGCAGCAGGGCCGTGCTCAGGAACTTCATGCTCAGAGTCTATCGCTTTTCCGCCGGCTTTTCTCTCCTGCTTTTCATTGCTGCATCTGTTTTGATAACAACTTCTGCCGTTCTTCGGTTGGCGTTGAACCAGACCGTAACGCCCAATCCGCATGCCAATGCAACGCACAGGATGACCGTGACCGGCGCCGGGAGGAACGAGGCCAGCGTAAGCACGCAAAATAAGAACAGTAACAAAATAATCCACATGGCATTGCGCCCTGGCAGCAGGTGGTCAGGGCAGGCACTCTGTTGTGAGATGGACCTGCTCTGCCGGAAGTTGGCTGATTGGTAAATAGCTGAAACCTTAGTACCGGGAGGAACACCCTGCCAAAAGCGCCCTGCATCTCATCCCACAAGGAGAGAACGATGCATCGGGAAGGTCATCTGGACGACGCCTACTGGGCCCTGCGGCTGAGCCTGGGCTCTTCGGCATTTCTTGCCGGGTTGGACAAGTTCACCAACCTGCTCACCAACTGGGAAAAGTATCTCGCTCCCCAAGTACGGGAAAGGCTGCCGGTGAGCGGCAGGAAGTTTATGTACGGAGTGGGAATCATCGAGATGCTGGTGGGTGTAGGAATTCTTACGGCTAAGCCGAAACTGGCGTCTTACACCGCGTCTGCATGGCTGCTCTCGATTGCCGCCGAACTCGCGCTGAATGGGGACTACGATATCGCCGTGCGCGACGTCAACATGGCTATCGCTGCTTATGCGTTGGCGCGCTCTGAGGGAGAGCGCCAGAACCGGACAGGTGAGTCAGAATTCGGCGAGGATGCCGGGCTTGAGCGCGTGGCCTGATATCCAAGCCCAGATCTCTTAAAGGTGTACGCCAGAGCTGCCGTCGGCATCTTAAGTACTTGAGATGTTTCTTAATCGCACCGGCCTGACGCCCGCCTTGTGGCTGACAGTTCTGCTACTGTGCGCCCTCATGCCCGGCTGCGGTGGCGGAAAGAATTCAAGCGGCGGAGGACCGACGCCGGGCCCCACGGTTTCGCCACCTCCGTCAGTGGCAAGCCATGTTTTCCTGGTCGTTCTCGAGAACCACAGCTTCAATCAGGTGATTGGCAGCCCTTCCATGCCGTATCTGAACTCGCTGGCCAGCCAGAATTCACTGGCTACGAATTATTTTGGCAACGCACACCCATCCATTGGCAACTACTTCATGCTGACCACCGGAGTGATTGAGAGCACGGACGATGCCTTTACAGGAACTGTGACTGACGACAATCTTGTGCGCGCCCTGAGCGCCGCGGGCAAGACATGGAAGGCCTATTTCCAGAGCATTCCGTCGCAAGGCTACCTTGGACCGGACGTATTTCCCTACCTGAGGCACCACAATCCGTTTTCCTATTTCAGCGACGTTCAGAGTTCAATGGCCGAAGCGGCAAACATCGTTCCGCTCAGCCAACTGTCTACCGACATGTCCGCCAATGCCCTTCCGGCGTTCGGGTTCGTGAAGCCCGACGTAGAGCACGATGCCCACGACTGCCCAGGCGGTGGCGCGGCCTGCGCTGATTCTGACCGCCTGGCGGCCGCGGATGCGTGGTTGCAGCAGAATATTGATCCTCTCATCAAGAGCCAAGCGTTTTCCGGCGGCGTGCTGATCATTACCTGGGACGAGGGTCAGCCTTCAGACCCGGCCAATGGCGGCGGCCAGGTTGCGACTATGCTGCTGGGCAACGGCGTGAAGACAAAGTTTACCTCCGGCACTATGTTTCAACACCAGAGCACTCTGCGGCTGATACTGGACCTGCTCGGAGTCACCAATCATCCCGGCGCTTCTGCTACAGCGCCGGGCATGGGCGAGTTTTTTCAATAAGCTAAAACGCAAAGAATGCCGTCGGCTTCTTCTTGGCTTTGTGCGCGAACGGCTGGTTCAGGAACTCCACGAAAGGCGCCATCAGCTCAAACCGTCCCGCGCTTTCCTGTACGACCTTGGGCGACAAAAGAACTTTGCTGTCCACGGTCGCTTCCAGAAACCATTGTCGATGTCGCAGCAATTCTTCCGCGGGATGATCCACGGTAAACCCTTTTGGTATGCGCGTAAGCTGCTCACCCTGCAAGCCGCCGAAGGTGCGCCGGAGCTTTGTGCCGGCAAGAATGTCATTGAATTCCGGGTAGCGCTCCTGAAGCAGCGTGCGGTAGGCCAGCAACTCCTCGCGTTCGGGAGAGTACACGCCGCCAAAGATCAGCACCTCTTTCGCGGTGAAATGGAAGTACAAGACTGCGCCTTCGCGCTTCACCGCAGTGTTGCGGGGAAAGATGGCCGAGATGTGCGTCTTGTACGGAGTCTTGTCTTTGGAGAAACGTGTGTCGCGATAGATGCGATAGACGGCTTTCTGCGGCGGCGTAACATAGGCCGGAGCAAAGCGGGCAAATTCTTCGTTGAGGCAGCCGACCAGATCCATCATTGGGAGCTTGATCAGCGATTCGTATTTCTCTTTACGTGGCTGAAACCACTCGCGGCGGTTGTTGCGCTTGAGCGAACGAAGAAAGGCGAGAGCATCGGGAAGGAAGCCGGGGAAACGAGATTTCATTGAAAACCCAAACCTTTGAAACGCGGAGGAACGGAGGGAGCGGAGGAGCTGTGATTCTCTGGCGCTTTGATCTGCGTCTATCTGCGCCGATCTGCGGCTAAGTAAGGTTCACGGCCTTGCCCGCAATCAATCTTTTCACCCGCTCCACAAATTGTGCCAGCGAAACAGTCCCTTCCGGTTGCTGCTGGCCCCGCACCCGCACATTCACAGTTCCAGCTTCGGCTTCCTTTTCCCCCACCACCAGCAGGAACGGGACTTTCTGTAACGTGTGCTCGCGGATCTTAGCGTTCATCTTTTCATTGCGATCATCCAAATGCACCCTCACGCTCGCATCTCTGAGCTGCTGCGCGACCTTGCGCCCGTATTCCGCGTGTTTCTCGCTAATCGGGATGATGGCGACCTGCACGGGCGAGAGCCATACCGGAAACGCGCCGGCATAGTGCTCAATCAGCACGCCGAAGAAACGCTCGATCGACCCGAAGAGCGCTCGGTGCACCATCAACGGCTGCTTGCGAGAGCCGTCTTCGGCAACATACTCCAGCCTGAAGCGCTCCGGCAGGTTCCAATCAAACTGCACGGTCGAAAGCTGCCACAGACGTCCGATGGCGTCCACCAGCTTCACATCGATCTTGGGGCCGTAGAACGCGGCTTCACCGGGAATGACCTTGTATGGAATATTCAGCTTCTTGAGGACTTTCTCCAGCGAGTTGTTGGCGAGGTTCCACATCTCGTCGCCGCCGATGAAGGTCTTTTTATCGTTCGGGTCCCAGGTGCTGAGTTCGACCTGATATTCGTTGAAGCCGAAAGTCTTCAAAACGGCGAGCGCGAAGTCGATACAGCCTTCAATCTCGCCTTCAATCTGTTCCGGCGTGCAAAAGATGTGTGCGTCATCCTGGGTGAAGCCGCGCACTCGCAAGAGACCGTGCATTACGCCCGAGCGCTCGTAACGGTAAACGGTTCCCAACTCGCCATAGCGCTGCGGCAGGTCGCGATACGATTTGAGCGAGTCGGCGTAGATCAGGATGTGTCCGGGGCAGTTCATCGGCTTGACGCGATACTCCGCGTCATCGAGTTCCATCGGCGTAAACATGTTCTGTGCGTAATGACCTTCGTGCCCGCTGGTTTTCCATAGATTGACGCGGAAGATGTGCGGCGTATAGACGAGCGAGTAGCCACGCTTGAGGTACTCGTCGCGCATCCAGTCTTCCATCTCCTTGCGGATGATGCCGCCCTTGGGATGCCAGAAGATCAGCCCGGGCCCGGCCAGCTCCTGGATGCTGAACAGATCAAGCTGTTTGCCCAGCACGCGATGGTCTCGTTTCTTGGCTTCTTCCAGCGCGTGCAGATGCTGCTCCAGATCCTTCTTGTTGAAGAAAGAAGTTCCGTAAATGCGCTGGAGCTGAGGGTTCTTTTCGTCGCCCAGCCAGTAAGCGCCGGCGATGTTGAGCAGCTTGAAAGCCTTGATCCTGCCGGTTGAGGGCACATGCGGCCCGCGGCAGAAGTCCACGAATTTGCCGTTGCGATAGGTGGAGATTGGCTCGCCGGGCTTGGTGAACTGCTCAATGAAGTGAACCTTCATGAAGTCGCCTTCATTTTTGAAGCGCGCGAGTCCTTCATCGCGAGGAATGAATTTGCGCTGGAACTTCTCGTCGCGCTGCGTGACTTCCTGCATGCGCTTTTCAATGCGCTCCAGGTCTTCCGGCGTGAACGGCGTCGGCCGGTAGAAGTCGTAGAAGAAGCCGCTCTCGGTGGACGGCCCGTGACCCAACTTGGTCTCAGGAAAGAGTTCCAGTACCGCCGT
The DNA here is from genome assembly GCA_035280185.1 of Terriglobales bacterium. GTDB lineage: Bacteria > Acidobacteriota > Terriglobia > Terriglobales > Acidobacteriaceae > Angelobacter. The sequence goes on along the minus strand of DATEGH010000166.1, from coordinate 629 downwards.
TGCCAAAACGTGCGCGGAGGAGTGGCGATAAACCTCCAGAGCTTCGGAGTCTTTATCGGTGAACAGCCGCAGCTCGACATCTTCGTCCAGCGGCCTCTCTAAATCTACAAAACGCCAACCGTCTTTTGACTTTTGTGCATGCATGCTGCCCGGAGCATTGCCGCCATCACCGGACTCCGTGGCCGCGCCTGGCCGCTCCGGGGCTGAATGCTGACTGCTAATGGCTGACGGCTTGATCTTCGCCACCAGGGCGGCGTCAGCCAATCGCGGGCTGATGGACTTGGCGATCTCAAAAGAAGTGGTGCCGCGCGGGACTTGCTTGCTGCTTCCGTCTGGAAGCGTTATCTGGATCGTGCCGGTCTGTACGGTGTGCGACATAAGTGCTTTACTCGCAGTTTAAGGGAGCATGAAACAGGCGGTCAATTGAACACAAAAAACAGCACAGCCGGGCTGGTTGGCCCGGCTGTTTGCTATGGCTTGATGTGATGCGTTTACATCACCAATGCCAGACTCTCCAATTCCTTGTGCAGCGATTCGATGTCGTAGCCTTCGAGCCGGCCCGCCGCATCCAGCGCTGATTCCGGGGACACGCCGTACCCGCGTCCCGCGAGAAAGGTCTTCAACAGTTC
>DATEGH010000165.1:0-15272 GCA_035280185.1 Terriglobales bacterium | reverse complement strand
CACGCAAGGCAGCATCATCTCTCCGGCTGGTGGACAGAAATAATGAGCCCGATTTCAAGTGTCGATTACATCCGCATTCTGCCCGAGTTGGTGCTGACCGCATTCGGCATTGCCGTGATGCTGATTGATGCGCTGCTCACGCCTTCGGCCAGCCGCCGAGGACTGGGCCTGCTTTCGTTTTTCGGAACCTTGGCCGCCATCGCCGCGGCGGTTTACCAGATCCACTATAACGGCCTGGGCTGGTTCGGAATGGTTCGCGTGGACAGCTTCAGCATCTTCTTCCACGTGCTGATTCCCGCGATCTCCGCCGTCTGCATTCTGGCTTCGCTCGAGTACCTCGATCAGCAGAAGATCGGCAGCGGCGAATATTACGGACTGATTCTGTTTGGCACGGTGGGAATGGTGCTGATGTCGTCCGCCGTTGAGCTGGTGCTGATCTTCATCGCGCTGGAAATTTCCTCGATCTCCACCTATATTCTGGCCGGCTACCGCCGGCGCACGGCCTCCAGCACCGAATCTTCCATCAAATACTTTCTACTTGGCTCGTTTGCTACCGCGTTCTTCCTTTATGGCGTGGCGTTAATGTTTGGCGCAACCGGCACTACGGACATCGTGCGAATTCATCAGCAACTCATGGCCGCCAATCCCGGCATCCTGGCGTATGTCGCGACGGCGCTGATGATTATCGGGCTCGGCTTCAAAGTCGCTTCCGCGCCGTTCCACATCTGGACGCCCGATGTTTACGAGGGCGCTCCGGCGCCTATTGTGGCTCTGATGTCCACCGGTCCTAAAGCAGCGGCGTTTGCCGTGCTCTTGCGAGTCCTGTTCGCGACCACCAGTACGGGATGGTTCTGGCTCATCTGGATTTCCGCCGCGCTCTCGATGACTCTGGGCAACTTTGGCGCGCTGATTCAGGGCAACGTGAAGCGCATGCTGGCTTACAGTTCGATTGCCCATGCCGGTTATCTGCTGGTGGCATTCGCGGCCAGCAATCAACTCGGCATCTCGGCGGCTATTTTTTACACAGCGGCGTACGCCGCGATGAACGTAGGCGCGTTCGCGGTGGTCAGCCACTTCGGTTCCGCCGGCGAGCGCTACGTTTCGATTGATGACTACGCAGGACTAGGCAAGCGATCTCCACTGCTCGCCTTCACTCTGACAATCTTTCTCTTATCGCTCATCGGGATTCCCGCTACGGCGGGCTTCCTCGCCAAGTACTACGCATTTACCGCAGCCATGCATGGGACATCCGCAGCTCATCCCACCGCTTTGGTTTGGCTGGTGATCATCGGGGTGGTGAACAGCGCGGTGGCTTCTTACTATTACCTGCGCCTCGTCGTGGTGATGTACATGCGCGAGCAAACGGTTGCTGAGCCTCCGGCGCCGGCATCGGCCAGCATGCGCGTGGCGCTGGTGGTTACGGCAATTGCCACCATCTATCTCGGCGTTGTGCCCGGCCGTTTGCTGGACTACACGACTGTGGCGGCCAGTGATCTTCAACCCAAAGCGAAGGCCACAGGCATCATCCGAATCGAATTTAAGACGCCTACACCCTCAGAAATCCGGGCAAAATCTACTCCGGCGAAGTAGTCACGTCCCGGCGGTTGAAAATGACTGCGGCCGCAACTAGGAAAAACAGCGAGTAGACAAACGCTGCCACAGCTACGCTCCACACTTCACTCGCCGGCCTGATCTGGTAATCCTGAAGCAAAACGAAGATTCCAGACACCGGAAACCAGACGCTCCGTCCCGGACTGTTCCAAGGTTGCACGAGATAAGGAAGGGCGAGCGTAGCCGAAGCGGCAAACGTCGCCAGCAAGGGGTGGAGAAACACTGAGTAAAACAACGCGACGGCGGCGGTCGCCAGCGAGCAGCAAAACAGGGCCACAAAAACCGCGACCAATGTGACCGTCGAAGCCGTTTGGTGCGGGAACGCGCTCATCGCGCAGGCAATCACGATCCAGAACAATCCGGCAATGCCGCCGCATCCGCACAGAAGGCCGGCTAGGTACTGCCAGCGGTGAATTCCCTTGGAGAGCACAGCGATAATGCGGCGCGACTTTCGCTCACTCTGGATGGCGCCGACGGCCAGAATCATGGCCAGGAACAGAACGTAAAAGGAGTGCCATTGCAGGAAAAAGATTGTTTCTCCCGGCTGCTGATGAACGGCAAAGACGCCTGAAATGCCGAGAAGATAGGCTGTCATGATGGCCACCACCAGCCACTGCGTGCGGACGAAGTTGGCGGCAATCAGCAGAATTGGGACCATGCGTTTGTCTAATGCACGATTGTATCCTGCGCGCGCAGAGCACTGGAGTACGAGCAATTGGCAATTAGCAATTAGCATTCAGCACAGCTAAAGCAGATGCTTTTACGGTACCCATCACGCAGAGAGTTCTTTTAGGCTAATTGCCAATTGCTATTTGCTTAACCGCCGTCTTTCCGTTGAGTTTTTACTGGGCGCTTGCAGGCTGATGATGGCAGCCATTCTTGTTTTCACGCCGGAGGCTGATGTGGTAGCGGCAAATGTACGCTGGACCTCTTCCGGAATGTCCGATGTAGAAGAAAGGCTGCTCAATGAACCCTCTGCTTCTCGTTTAAAGACAGCGAATGAGTCAGCCTCGCCGCTGGAACCAGGAGCAAATGCGACGTACAGAGATTCTCCTGTGCTGTCGAGCGCCAAAGCTCTGGAAGTGCGCCGGCTGGTTTCGTTTGCGTCCAAGGCGAACGGTGAGCCGGGCACAGCAACCATGCGGTCGTTTTCCAATCTGAATCCCGAAACAGAGTTCTGATCGAGCAGATAAACCGTGGAGTCGGCGGGACTCACGACCGCATCACGCAGCAGCGGCGCGGGAAGAAATGCGATTTGCTTCAGCGAGCCAGTTTCTTTGTCTACGTCGAAAACAGAGATGGAGCTCTTGCCCTGGACCACCAGGCTTGATCCCAGCGCCAGGAGTTTCTGCGGGATTTCTGCAACCATAAAAGGCGATCCTGGAACGGCAGAAGTCGAGCCATCAGAATGGCTCTGACTGGCGCTGAGCATCGCTTCGCCGGGAATGGCCGTTACGATCACTGACATGATGACTGCGGGAGTCGGGGTGGGAGTTGCTGTTGGTGTGGGAGTAACTGTAATCGTCGGGAAGGGAGTGGGTGACGGTGTTGCGCCGGGTGAAATTGTAGGGCTGGGTGAAGGGCCGCCGTTGTTGGAGACAATTCTCCTGGGCGAGATGACGCATCCGGCGATAAGCGCCAGCAACAAGGGGGCGCAGAACAGGAGTCCTGACTTCATAAAGCTGCTCAGGAAGAAGATGCTCCTTAGCAGGGCGCTGTTGGCCCGCTCAGAGTGAACCAAAGTGCATATCAGCTAGAGCAAACACCTGCTTTCCCGCAGCAGCAATCAATGTGACAATGCTGGAATGACAAAACCACTTCACTTAACCCTTTTCACAGCCGTCATTGCGCTGCTCGCGGGAACAGCGGTCACGCAGGCGGGAAAAGGCCAGAAAACACCAGCAAAAGCCGCGCCAACAGCAGCCGCCAGTCCCAGCCCTTCGGCTGCGGAGTCGCCGCTAAAGACACAAAAAGATAAAGTGAGCTACGCCATTGGCATGCAGGTGGCAACCAACCTCAGCCGGCAATCGCTCGACGTGGATCCTGACATGCTGATGAAGGGGCTGAAGGACCAGATGGCCGGCAAGCCTCTGATGACCGAGGTCGAAGCCCACACCACAATGAGCCAGGTGTTCGCGGAGTTGCGCGCCAAGCAGGAAGAGAAGATGAAAGAAGCAGGCGAGGCCAACAAAAAAACGGGCGAGGAATTTCTTGCCGCCAACAAGACGAAAGAGGGAGTGGTGACCACGCCCAGCGGGTTGCAATACAAGGTCATCAAGCAGGGAACAGGCCCCAAGCCCACGGCCAGCGATACCGTGGTTTGCAACTACCGGGGTACGCTGATCGACGGAAAGGAATTTGACAGCTCCTATAAGCGCGGCGAACCCGCCACATTCCCGGTCAGCGGCGTGATCAAGGGCTGGACAGAAGCTCTGCAGCTCATGCCGGTAGGCTCGAAGTATGAGCTCTATATTCCTTCGCAGTTGGCATACGGGGAGCGCGGAGCAGGTCCTGATATCGGCGCTAATACTACTTTGATTTTCGAAGTCGAGCTGCTCTCAATCCAGGGGAAAGACGCAGCTAAGTAAATCGGTCTGGAATTCGTTACATTCGGGGTTGGTTCTCTGCACGGGAGTCAGCCCCGTTTGTGTAAGGGAAAGACAGTGGCTAAAGCCACAATCAAAATAGTTACGGCATGACTGAAGTCATGCCCTGACACTTGTGATCGCTGATTGAGGCACGAGAGAAGTCAACCCCTGACACGTCTGGTCGCTAAAATGAGAGTTTGTCAGCAACGTGGGCGACTCAAAATGTCGCAAGCCGACCTGCACCTTTATTAGTTCATGCAGCATCAAATACTTGCTCACAAAATATGAAGCTTACCGTTTACTCTGCTCCATGGTGCGGGGATTGCCGCGTTGCCAAGCGCTGGCTGGCCCAGCACAACATTCCCTACAACGAAATCAATATCGAGGAAGTTCCCGAAGCTGCGGAAGAGATCATCCGCAGGACGGGAAAACGAGCCATTCCGCAATTTGTCGTGAACGGCGAGTGGATCCAGCCTTATGTTCCCGGCCAGGGATTCAAGTTTGAGGAGATGGCGGAGCTATTCGGAGTGGAATAGCCCCTGCCTTTCTAGCTGACTTCCTGGTGGTCGCTGTTCTTATCTGCCGGTCCGCGCCAGCGTAGCGAAGGCGGCAGCCGCAGCTTCAGCACACGCTCCCGGCGCTGCTCTTCTTCAATGGTAAGCTCGCGGGCTTTCAGCAGGTCCTGAATGGCGATCAGCCCGACCAATTCCGGCTCCGGGCCGCGCTTCACCACGGGAAAACGGGTGAGCGTGGTGGAAGCCATCCTGTTGACCACGATACGGAGCGGCTCGTCAGGATAAGCGACAACCGGCGCTCGTGTAATCAGGTCTGTCAGCGTCAAGTGATCAGCTTCGGCCGGCTCCATGTTGCCGACCATGGCAGAGAGATCCCCTCTCGTTACCACGCCGACGACGTGGCGCTGATCGTCAATCACGGGATAAACACGCTGGCCACGTCCACCTTCGCTGTAGTCCACGGTGTGACGAAGCTCGCCGATGGTGGTGCTTGCAGGAAAAGCGGTAATGCTGGTCCGCATGGCGTCTTCGACTGAGAGCGACTCCATTGGGTCTACCACGTACTCGCGCGTCAGGTGATGCCCGCGCCGGCTGAGTTTTTCCGTAAGAATCGAGCGCGGCAGCGTAAGGGCCGTAAACGCATGCGCAGTCATGCAAGCGATGAGCAGCGGGAAGATAGAGTGATAGTCGCTGGTGAGCTCGAAGGAAAAGATCACGCCCGTAAGAGGCGAGCCGAGGGCTCCGGCGAGAGTTGCGCCCATGCTGATCAGTGACCAGAATCCAAGGCCCTGATGCGGCAGGAACAACGCTTCAAGTGCGCCCAGCGAACCGCCCATCATGAGCAACGGCGCCAGCACGCCGCCGGAACTACCAGATCCGAGCGACACGGCCCAGATCACCGATTTCACCAGCAGTACGCCAACAATCAATTTAAGGGTGACGTTGCCTTTGAGCAGATCGGCAATCACATCGTAGCCCACTCCCAGCGCACGGGGATAAATAAGGCCGCCGATTCCCACCACCAAGCCACCGATGGCGGGCCACCACATCCAGTGGACGTGCTTCAGCCGGGCGAAGCCGTCTTCTACTCCGTACACGAAATTGCTCAGCGCGGCGGCCAGCACTCCGGCCAGCAATCCCGTAAGCAGGCAGCCGAACATGATGGAAGGACTGTAAGCGACTTCATGGGCCGGAACGGGAAAGATAGGCCCCGGACCCAGCAGATGAATGCGCGCGGCTTCAGCGGCCACGCTGGCCAGCACCACGGGAATGAAGCTGCGCGGCTTCCATTCAAAAAGAAGCAGTTCTACCGCAAGCAGGACAGACGCAAACGGCGCTGCAAATGTGGCAGACATTCCCGCAGCAGCACCGGCCACGAGCAGAATCTTGCGCTCCGCACTGGAAAGATGAAAGAACTGCGCGATCAACGAGCCGAAGGCTCCGCCGGTCATGATGATGGGACCTTCGGCGCCGAACGGGCCGCCGGAACCGATGGCAATCGCGGCGGATACAGGCTTCAGGATTGCAACTCGGGGTTCCACTTTGGCGCCGTGAAGCAAAATAGCTTCAATGGCTTCAGGAATTCCGTGCCCCCGGATCTTATCTGATCCGAAACGGGCCATCAATCCGACAAGGATTCCGCCGATCACCGGCACAAACAGGGCCAGCCAGCCGATGTGGTGCCCGGCAAAAGAAACCCATGTCAGGGGCGAAACCGCTTTTGCCGGAGGGGCGAAGCTGTCGCTGATCTGGGCGTAGAAAAAGAGGTTAGTGAAAAATCCAATCAGCTTCAGCAGGATTACTGCCACATAGGCAGCCACTACGCCGATGATGATGGCGAGAGCGGAAATGGGCAGCACTCGCCATGTGGTGGTGAAATCCCGCAGATGACCTTCGGGCGCTGCAGTTGGATGTTCCGTTGTGGAGGGGCTGGTTCGAGGGCCTGAGTGCGTCATGCACCTGCTTTCTTTGCTGTTGCTTTCTTCTGCTTGCCTGTCCGGCTCGCAGTTCTTGCAGATTTCTTGGTGAGATGTAAGACCGAATCCACCAGTTCAGGGCCAATGTTCTTGAGCTCCTGCCGGGCCGCGCTGCCCAACTTGCGGAGCAGGGCTTCGCCATCCGGAGTGATGGAAAGATTAACCTGGCGGCGATCGGTTCCCGTGCGGCCGCGGCGGATCAATCCGCGCTCCTCGCACCGGTCCACCAGTTCTACCATGCTGTTGTGGTTCAACTGCATGCGATCGGCCAGCCTGCTGATGGTGGGCACCTGGTCCTTGGGAAGCCCCTTAAGGGCCAGGACAAGCTGGTATTGCTGCGGATTCACGCCGAATTCCCTGACTTCTTCCTCCATATGCCGTAAAAAGCGGCGGAGCTGATACCGGAACTCCGCGAGGGCTATGTATTCGGAAGCCTGGAGCGGCCCTGTATTTTTTTCTTTTGCCATTTTATCTCGTCGTCCGATATAATGTGCAACATTCTGCTAGATTCGAGCCTGACCCCTTATTGGGACTTCAAGTTCCAGTGAGGGGTCAAATGTTTTGGTTTCGGCGGGCTCCGGTGAGGTTGTCATCCGTTGCTCCGCCCCCACCTGTTCCTTCCATTATGTTGCACAGAGGCCAGCTTGGCAAAGCCAATTGGCATGAAATTACTCTTACCGTTTATCATCAATGTTCTTTTGACGATTTAATTTGATCGAGGGAAGCCTTTGATAGCGCGCTATACCCGCCCTGAAATGGGGCGAATCTGGAGCGATGAAAATAAATTCCGCTGCTGGCTGCAGGTGGAAGCAGCAGCCAGCCTGACGCTGGCCGAAGCCGGGATTGTCCCCATGGAAGCCGCCCGCGCAATTGCGGACCGCGGTGACTTTGACCTGAAAAGGATTCAGGAGATCGAGGCTGAGGTAAAGCATGACGTGATTGCCTTCACGACCGCCGTCGCGGAGAAGGTGGGCCCGGAAGCGCGCTGGCTGCACTATGGCCTGACCTCGAATGACGTGGTGGATACCGCCCAAGCCCTTCAGATCAAAGAAGCCTCGCGCATCATCCGCGAAGATCTGGAGAAGCTCAAGCAGGTGCTGGAGCGGCGCTCTCAGGAGTTTAAGCACACTCCGACCATCGGCCGGACGCACGGGATCCATGCTGAGCCGACGACCTTTGGACTCAAGCTGGCCAACTGGTATGCCGAGACCCGCCGCAACATTGCCCGCTTTGAGCGCAGCGCGGAAGAGATGCGCGTGGGCAAGCTTTCCGGGGCGGTCGGCAACTTTGCTCATCTGGAACCCGAATTTGAAGAGAAGATCTGCCGGCGGCTTGGGCTGGAGGCCGCTCCCATTTCGTCACAGGTGATCCAGCGTGATCGGCACGCCTATTTCGTGGCCACGCTGGCGACGATTGCTTCTACGCTGGATAAAATTGCCACCGAGATTCGCCATCTTCAGCGCACCGAGGTCCGCGAAGCCGAGGAGTACTTCAGCGAGAAGCAGAAAGGCTCTTCCGCCATGCCGCACAAGCGCAACCCGATAACGTGCGAGCAGATCTCCGGACTGGCGCGCGTGGTGCGATCGAACGCGCAGGCGGCGTTTGAAAACGTGGCTCTGTGGCACGAGCGCGACATCTCACATTCGTCGGTGGAGCGCGTGATTCTCCCTGATTCCACAATCCTTGTGGACTACCTGCTCACCAAAACCACTGACCTGATGGACCGGCTTATGGTCTATCCCAACCGCATGCTCAAAAACCTGGAGAGCACCGGGGGACTGGTGTTCAGCGGCCAGTTGCTGCTGGACTTGGCTGAGCACGGAATGTCGCGGGAAGACGCGTATCGCCTGGTGCAGAAGCACGCCATGCGCGCGTGGAAAGAAGACCTCAATTTTCACGATTTGGTGATGAACGATCCGGAGATTACTTCGCGTGTCCCTCGCGAGCAGATTCAGCGGGCGTTTTCCATTGAGCGACAGTTGAGGAATGTGGACAAGATTTTCCAGAGAGTGTTCGGGCCGGAAAATTAGCCGCAGATTAACGCAGATGAACGCTGATCAGAAATTTTCTTTAGCAGATGGTTTAATCTGCGATCATCAGCGAAAATCTGCGGCGAAGTGTGTTACACCGAAATTGTGAACGACGTTTCCGTCCGCGCGACCGGCCGGTACAGGGTGTCGCGCTCCACGGGCTCGCGTCCGGCTTCACGGATGAGGCGCTCGAGTTCGCCGCGGCGCATGCCCTGCGGCGTGGTGGCGCCGGCATCGTGATAGATTTTTTCTTCGATCACGGTTCCGTCAATGTCGTCAGCGCCAAAGCGCAACGCAATCTGCGCGATCTTGGGCGACAGCATCTGCCAGTAGGCCTTGATGTGCGGGAAGTTGTCCAGCACCAGGCGGCTGACGGCGATCTGTTTGATGTCCTGCATTCCCGTTGTGGTGTAGAGGTGGGCCAGCGGCGTGTTGGCGGGATGAAAAGCCAGCGGAATGAAGGTTTGAAAACCGTGCGTTTCGTCCTGGAGATTGCGCAGGCGAATCAGGTGGTCGGCGCGGTCTTCGTCGTTTTCGATGTGGCCATAAAGCATGGTGGCGTTTGATTTCAGGCCGATGCGATGCGCCGTGCGCGCGGTCTCGAGCCACTGGTCGCCGTCAATCTTGTGATCGCAGATCACGCGGCGCACGCGCTCGTTGAAAATTTCCGCTCCGCCTCCGGGTAGGGAATCGAGGCCTGCTTGCTTGAGCTGGCGCAAAGTTTCTTCAATAGCGAGCCTGGCCCGTCGAGCGAGGAATGCGATTTCCACCATCGTCAGGGCCTTCAGGTGCACCTGCGGAAAGCGCTCTTTCAATCCGGCGATCAGGTCCAGGTAATACTGGAAGGGCAGATCTGGATGGAGACCGCCGACAATGTGGAATTCCGTGACGGCTTCAGAGTAGCCGGAGGCCGCGGTTTCGAATGCCTCATCGAGCGCCATGGTATAAGCGCCGGGAGCATCTTTTTTGCGGCCGAACGCGCAGAGCCGACACGCGGCCACGCAGACGTTCGTAGGATTGATGTGACGGTTCACGTTGAAGTAGGTCACGTTGCCGTGCAGGCGTTCGCGGCTCTCATTGGCAAGCCATCCGACGGCGAGAATATCGGGCGAGCGATAGAGCGTCACGGCATCCTGGAAGGTGAGGCGCTCACGCGCGGAGATCTTTTCCGCGATCGGCAGCAGACGAGTATCGTCAGTTTCAAATCCGTGCCGAGGGGAGGCCATTGTGCTGCTACTCATGCGGCTACCATCATAAAGGAAACTGCCGGGCTGCTCCATCCCAGCTCACCGGATTGTGAACTGGCGAAATTGAAAAGTTAATTGGTCTGATTGCTTTTCTTTCTTAAATCGGATTCCGGCTTTAAGAGTACGGAAAAGCCACAAGAAATCCGAAGCAATATTAGAAGTCATAGACCGCGAATACCGATTTCAGAAGACTGCACCAACCGTAGGTTTCAGCACCCGCTCGGCATTTGCTCTCCAGGCGACATTGTTCCCAATTATTCAACGACTTGCAAAACTCCAGCCAGGCTGAGTTGCACACCTGAATTCCGGCAACACAATTGCGAATGTCATGACAGGGCGATAAGGGATCGTGCGGAGCCCGGGTAAGAGCGATCCGTTTGCTATCTTCAACGCTTTTATTTTGCTTTTTGTATAGGGAAAGTGAAAGGCCCGCAATGGTTTAGGTCAATTCCGGGCGTGACCATCGCGGGGAACCAGCGTACGCAACCACCAAAGAGGAGAAAAGGAATGAATTTTAAGCGATGTTTATCCTTGGCAGTCATCGGTTCCTTCATGCTGATGAGCTGCATTGCCATGTGGGGCCAGGCGACCGCAACCGCCAGCGTCGCAGGCACGGTCGTGGACAAGTCGCAAGCCGTGATAAGCAAGGCCGACGTCACGATCACCAATAATCAAACCGGCGCGACCCGCACGACTGTGACCAGTGACTCCGGCGAATACCGTTTTGATCTGCTGCCAGTGGGCATTTACAACGTGAAGGTAGATGCCAAGGGTTTTGCCGCGTCCCAGGCAAAGAATCTGGAGGTCCAGATCGGAAGAACCGCCACGCAGAATTTCACTCTCAGTCCAGGGGGAGTAAGCGAAACGGTTGAGGTCACCGCAACGGCTCCGCTGGTGGACCAGGCGAAGACCGATGTGAGCACCAACATCACGCCGCAGCAGATCACGAATCTCCCGCTGATCGGCCGTGACATCGCTGATTTGGCTTATCTTGCTCCTGGCGTAAAGGCCGCGGATTCTTACGATCCGACGAAGAACCGCTACTCCATCTTGTCGGTCAACGGCGAAGGTGGCCGGAACGTCAATGTGACAATCAATGGAGTGGATAACAAGGACAACACGGTCGGCGGCCCGGTGATGCAGGTGCCGGCGGAAGCAGTGCAGGAATTCGCAGTTTCCACCCAGCGCTTTTCGGCCGTGAATGGGCGTTCGTCGGGCGCGGCGATCAATGTGATTACCAAATCAGGTACAAACAATTTCCACGGTTCTGCATTTGCGAACTTCCGCGAACAGGTTTTCAACGCAGATCAGAAGGTACCGAATGGAGACGGCACCACTTCCAATATCAATCCGCCTTACGAGCGGCAGTGGTTCGGCGGCTCGATTGGTGGACCCATCAAGAAAGACAAATTCTTTGGCTTTTTCGCTTTCGAACGCCAGCGTGAACATACTTCGATTGCCGAATCGCCTCAAGCCTTTCAGGAATTATCTCTGGTAACCAATTTGGGCGCACAGCCTGCGACCACGATTCCTACGCCCTTTTTTGAGAACCGCCTCAACGGGCGTCTGGACTGGACCATCAACAACCAGCACTCTGCATACGTTTCGGTAACCACGCAGGCGAACAACAGCTTGAATGACCAGAGCGGCGGCACATTCGATTTGACGGAAGGAAACTTCACGAAGAACCATCTTCAGGCTGCGAACCTCACCTTGAATTCGTCATTCACCCCCACTCTGATCAATCAGTTCACGCTCGGTTTCCAGTACTGGAACAACCTGATTGACAGCACCACGCGCGCACCGCTGTTCACGTTCCCGAACAATATTCAGTTCGGCACCAACACCAACATTCCCCAGAACTCGATTCAGCGTAAGTATCAATTCAAGGACGACGTGAGCAAGACAGTTGGCAAGCACACGTTCCGGTCAGGAGTGGACTACATCTGGACGCCATTTATGGGTGGGTTCTTTGAGTTCAACCCGACGCTGGAGATCGACTTCAATGATCTGCCGAGTGCAATATTAGCGGGAGGCGGATTTGCGAGACCTGGCCTAGTAGGTGGCATGAGCATCGCGGTGGGTGATCCCACGTTCATCATCAAGGATGCGAAACAGCTTGGCCTGTATTTCCAGGATGACTGGAAGTTCAGCAACCGCCTGACACTCAATCTCGGCTTGCGCTGGGACAAAGACTTCGACTTCATCGGCGGCTCGAAGATTGCCGACAGCCGCACTTTCCAGGAGCTGCAGGCAATTGCGCCGTTCAGTCCGCTGGCAGCCTCGCTGATACGCAAGCAGGCGACCGACTACAGCAAGGGCTTCAGCCCGCGCATCGGCCTCGCCTATGACCTGACCGGAGCGGGCAAGCACATCATTCGCGCCGGCTTCGGCATGTACTACGACAATACCTTCCAGAACATTCCGCTGTTCATGGAACAGCAGGCGAACCCGACAATCTTCCAGACGGCGTTTGCGATCAGCGGCACGGATACCGTGCCCGGCACGGGAATCCCGCTGGATCAGTGGCAGATTGGAAATCCGCTACCAACCATTCCCGCTCCCCAGGCGCAACTGACTGATGGTTCGACCGGCCGTATTATGGACCCGAACTATCGCACGCCTGTGACAGAGGAATTCAATGGCGGCTATACCTGGGCGCTCAATTCAAAATCAGTGATCGAAGCCGAGTACGTTCATGTGCTCAGCCTCCACGAAAACAAGACGATTAACCTGGATCCTCGGATTCCGATCAACCCGGCGAACATCACCACGCGCGGCGTGACAGAAGATGCAAATACTCTGGCACCGGTTTGCACGCCAGCCAGTTGCGGCTTCTTCTTCCCGCTCGATGCTGCATTCCAAGCGGCTGGGGTACCTGTCCTCGGCAGTCTGCGGGACGAGCAGTCTATTGGACGTTCGCGCTATGACGGCATGAACCTCAGTTATCGTCAGCGCAGCTTCCACCGTACTGATCTCACAGTGAACTACACACTGGCGCGCGCTGTCGGCTACAACGAGGATGGCGGGTCATTCCGCTACTATCCTCGTGACCCGCAGAACCCGCTCTCACCCGCTGAGTTCGGTCCTGCGTTCAACGACGAGCGGAACCACGTTACGGTAGCCGGGACTTCACACTTGCCATGGGGCTTTGAAGTATCGCCGATCTTACAGATAGGATCTGCTCGGCCCTACCTTCCAGTGTCGGGCAACAACAACCTGAATCTGGGCGGTGGCAGTTCTGGCGGAGCCCTGATCGTCACCAACAGCGCTCCCACTGATCTGCTTTCCGCTTCAAAGTTGGCGCCCGTGGTCGATTCTGCCAGCTCAATCCCCAGAATTGATCTCGCGGAATACCGATGCTACTACTCGGGCAACTGTCACTTGGCTCCTTACAACGGGCTGCGCGGCGATGCGTACTACAACATGGATGCTCGGGTGGCCAAGAACATCAAGCTTGGCGAAACTCGCAACCTGCAACTGATCTTCCAAGCCTTTAACCTGTTTAACCACGCCAACTACGGGAACAATTTCGGAGGTACGACCAACGAACTTTCGATTATCAAAGATGCTACCGTCCCCGTGAGTGGCAAGAGACAAATATCAACACCGGATCCTACGTTCACGAATGCCGCTGGGTTCATTAACCCCACGAGCAGCCTACTGCCGCGGGCGTTCACTGGCGAGTTCGGAGCGCGGTTTACCTTCTAACTCGCAACGCTACACGATCAAAGGCCGGCAGAAAATTGCCGGCCTTTGCTTTTTGCATCAGAACACTGCTGATTCAAGTGCGAATCGTGCGGCTGGTCGTTAGAACCGTGCAGCTCTATCCGCCGTTCTCCGCGGGAGCAAACAACACCAGAACGAGCAGGTCTTCTTCGATGTCATAGAAGCGGTGTTCTTTTCGCGCTTCCACGAAAATGATCGCTCCCGGCAAAACCTCGCGGTGTTCCGTCCCGACCCGCATCCGCGCCCGGCCGTGAATCACATAATAGAGTTCGTCTTCCTGATGCGGAGATTGCAGATCCTGGCCGCCTTTGGGAAGAGCGTAAATCCCGGCGCTCATGGCGGGCACGCGGAGAAACTCCAGGTAGGGCTTGGCAAGTTCCTGCTGTTCGCGGGTGAGGCGGTCAATGGTGAGGAAATGTTCCATGGCTGATGCTCCAGGACAATATGCACGAGGGTGAGCGAATTGTCATTCCGGAATTCGCTTTATCTCATGCTGAACTGAAATGGATAAGTTGACGCTCAAGAATCAAAACAGTTTCGCAAGAGGAATTCATCGCGGAATCGAATTCACATTTGCAGGGGCTAAAGCCCAAGTGCTTTTTGGGACATAGACGGCACGACTGAAGTCATGCCCTGACACTTGTTGTCTCTGGTCGAGAGTTGTTGCGCAGGCGGTGAAGTCACGCCCTGACACTTGTTGCCTCTGGTCGAGAGTTGTTGCGCAGGCGGTGAAGTCATGCCCTAACACTTCTTTCCGCTTCTTAAAAGTTTTTCCGCAGTCTCCGAGGTCATGCCCCAACAGAGATCGTCCAACAGACTACACAGTGAAAATGCGCGTGATTTTCCGCGCGGGTTTCATTAGAAACTCTAATCCGCGCTTAAGCCGCTTCTAATGCGGGGTGGCGACAATCCCTCTTGCGTGCCGCCAACATGCATGGCGGTAGCTCGTTTGGATTCGGGAAAACGAATGAAGCCGTCATTGACAAGGTGTTTTCGCGGCGTGGTTCTCGGCCTGATGCTTCTCCTGGCCGGCGCGGCGAACCTTGTTTCCATCTCTTACGACAACGACAATGACGAGGACACTCCTCCGGTCACGGTAGAACTCAATCTGGCCGCGCCGGTCAACAAGGATGTTCAACTTCCCAAGTCTCATCCCAGCTCAGCCGTTTTCCATCTTCAAGACGCGCAGCCGGCCGCCGGCCTGGTTGCCTCGCTTGCTTTTGAATCCGCTCCGCAATTCCACGCGGGACCTCCGCAGCTCGCAGTACCTCTCAGGCGCTAACTCCAAGTCTCTCTTGTCGCGATAGCTGAAGCTATTCCGCCGGAACTATTGCTGTATACCTTGCAGGCCAGTCTGATGTGACGCAACTTGCGTCATTGTGAACATGGCCGCTGCATTCTGGCCGGAACTGCTTCCGTCACGACCCGCAAGAGCGCGCTTCATTAAAAGCTTTGGAACATGAAACGCTCGGAGCTCGCAGGGGCTGAAGCCAACTTTTTCAAGCTCTGGGCGGCACGACTAAAGGTCGTGCCCTGTTACAAACCGAGCAATGAATTTTAGGCAATCTACGAGCTT
>DATEGH010000164.1:0-7374 GCA_035280185.1 Terriglobales bacterium | reverse complement strand
ATTGCTCTTCCGCTATCCGCCGGCGATTGAGGGCACCAGCGTCACCTCGTCACCATCTTTGAACTGATAATCCGAGGCGAGAAATCGCGCATCCTCATCGTTGATGTAAATGTTCAGGAAGCGGCGCAGCTTGCCTTGCTCATCGCGCAAATGCGGCTTCAACTCGGGGAAACGGGCGCTGAGTTGGTCCAACAGATCGGGCACGCTGGCCGCGCCGCAGGTAAAACGATCCAGCCCTTCGGTATGGCGGCGCAGCGCGGTTGGGATTGAGACAGAAACGTTCATCGTGCTCCTCCGGCAGCCTGGACGGGTACGAGCTCGCGTTCCAGGTATTCTTCAAATGCGGTGAGCTTGGGCGGGATCGGCTCCGACGTATCGAACCTTCCCACAAGCGCGTCAGTGGTTTTCAAGCCGTTGCCAGTGATGCAGAGCACCGTTGTTTCTTCCGGCGAAATACGGCCTTGCGCAAACAACTTGCGCGCTGCTGCCACGGTGACCCCTCCGGCTGTCTCGGTGAAAATGCCTTCGCTTTCCGCCAGCAGCGTGATGCCGTCCACGATTTCAGGATCGCTTGCATCCTCTGCCCATCCGCCGCTCGCGGCAATTGTTTTCGCAGCATAGAAACCGTCCGCGGGATTGCCGATGGCAAGCGAGCGCGCGATGGTGGCCGGCTTCTGCGGCTCAATCTCCGTGCGTCCCGCTTTCACTGCCGCACTGATCGGGCTGCATCCCGTGGCCTGGGCGCCAAAGAATTTCACGTTTTTGGACGCGACCCAGCCAAGCTCCATCAGCTCTTTGAAAGCCTTATGGATTTTCATGATAAGTGAACCACCGGCCATCGGGACTACCACGTTGTCGGGCAGGCGCCAGCCGAGTTGCTCGGCGATTTCGTAGCCGACGGTTTTGGATCCTTCCGCGTAGTATGGCCGCAGGTTTACGTTCACGAATCCCCAGCGGTGTTTGTCGGCGATCTGCGAGCAGAGCCGGTTTACATGGTCATAATTGCCTGCAATGCGCACGATCTTCGCCCCATAAACCTCCGTGCCGAGGATCTTCGCCGGCTCGAGATCGGCGGGGATGAAGACGCACGCCTTGAATCCCCCGCGTGCGGCCTGCGCGGCGACGGCGTTGGCCAGGTTGCCGGTGGAGGAGCAGCTTACGATTTCAAAACCGAAGTTCCGTGCCTGCGTGAGCGCCACGGCGACTACGCGGTCTTTGAAGCTGAGCGTGGGGAAGCATGCGGAGTCGTTCTTCAGATAGAGCGACTTGCTGCGGAACCCCTCACCCAGGTTCCTGGCCTTCACCAAAGGCGTGAAGCCGACCGGCAGCGAGGCATCGTACTCTTCCGGAAGCGGAAGCAGCTCTCTGTAGCGCCAGAGGTTTGCAGCACGCTGAACAATGCTATCCCGAGAGACATCTTTCCCGATCTGGGCGAGATCGTACGCGACCTCCAGTGGCGCATAACAGCTCTGGCAAAAGGAGATTGGCTGGTTGCCCCAGCTCATGCGGCATTCGCGACATCGAAGTTCAAAGTGCTGGCTCATAGAAACTCCTCTAGTCCTAAAAACAAAACCCGCTGCAAGGAAAGCAGCGGGTGATGATTGCCGAAATAAAAGCGTGTTGCTAGCCCGTCTGCCTCCAGTTGGAGAGACACATGTGCATTGCGCAACACATAGCCATGTTGGAGACGGAAAGCAGCATTAGGAGCTCAATAGTATAGGAACAGTTCTGTCCGAGCAAGTTGCGGATTAGCTGCAGCACGCCCCGGGATTCCAAAATCGCTAGCCTCTCATGAGCTCTCTTGCCCGGCTGGTGGTCTTGATGATGGCGTTCATCAGAGTCACGCGCAGGCCGCCCTTTTCCAATTCGATCAGACCTTCGATGGTACAGCCTGCTGGAGTGGTCACAGCGTCCTTGAGCAATGCCGGGTGATGTCCGGTTTCCAGCGCCAGCTTGGATGAACCGAAGAGCGTCTGAGCAGCCAGAGTCGTCGCCAGTTCGCGCGGCAGACCTACACTCACGCCGGCTTCGGCCAACGATTCCAGAATCACAAACGTAAATGCGGGACCGCTGCCGGAAAGCGCAGTGATGGCGTCCATGTGCTTTTCATCCACGATCACCGCCCGGCCGATGCTCTCAAACAGCTTCTTCGCTGTTTCCAGATGTTCCTTGCGCGCGGAAGGGCCGGCGCAAATTCCTGTCATGGCGGCGCCCACCATCGCCGGCGTGTTGGGCATGGCGCGCACCACATGCACATCTTTGCCGACGTGCTGCTGAATGAAGCTCGTGGTGGTAGAAGCGGCAATCGAGATCACCAGCGTCTCCGGCGCGAGCGCAGGACCAATCTCTTCCAGCAATTGCGGCAACGCCTGCGGCTTCACTGCGATCAGCACCACCGGCGCGCCTTCCACGGCCGAGCGATTGCTGGTTGTGACCGTCACGCCCGAAAGTTCACGAGCCAGCGCGCGGCGATGCTCCTCATGCTGAACGGTGGCCACCGCCTCCGCCTTGCTCAGCAACCCGTGCTGCAGAAAACCTTGCAGCAGGATGGTTCCCATCTTGCCGCAGCCCAGAACGGCAATCTTCTTCGCCGCAATCTGCTCAGCGGACTTTTTTGTCTGTGTTTTGACTTCAGCCGAGTTCATTCTCGTGAGGTCCTTTCAAAAAACGAAACCCGCTGCATTTTTGGGGGCAGCGGGTGATGATGATTGCTTTCGAATTATGCGATCACATCACCTGGCCCAGAGAGTGTGCGGCAGCGGGTTTGGGATGTGGATCATGGGCGAACTATAGCCCAGTCTTATGCAGAGAAGCAACAAGGAATTTTCCCGGTGAGGGCTGCTGTTGGATTGCATCTAACAGGAGTGGCAATCAAAGAGATTCTATTTAGATTTCAAGCAAATAGCCGTCACTCTAACCCGATCTGCCTCATTTTGCCCCAAGCAGACCGCATCATGTTGAGAAAGGAAACATGACCGCACAAGAGATCGTCCATGCCTGGGGCAGAATCCTGCAAGGTAAACGCCCTTCACTTTCCATTGAGATCACCCGCGAATGCCCGCTGCGCTGTCCGGGGTGCTATGCCTATGAGCCCGGCCATCCCGGCGAAGGTTTATTACTGCGCGAGCTGGCCGATTACAAAGGCGATGCTCTTGTGGCGAACATCCTGCGCGTGGTGGATGAGCGCCGCCCGCTCCACCTTTCCATTGTCGGCGGAGACCCGCTGGTGCGTTACCGCGAACTTGACAAGCTGCTGCCTCTGCTGGAGCAACGCGGCATTCACGTCCAAGTTGTCACCAGCGCCTTTCGCCAGATTCCGCCGGCCTGGGCAGCACTGAAGCTGCTGCGCATCACCGTTTCGGTTGACGGACTGCAGCCGGAACATGACGCACGAAGGCGTCCGGCGACCTACGATCGCATTCTCAAAAACATCACCGGCCACAGCGTCAACCTGCACTGCACGATCACGGCGCAGATGATGGAGCGACCCGGTTACCTTCAGGAATTTCTGCAATTCTGGACGCCGCGACAAGAGGTGAACAAGGTGTGGTTCAGCATGTTCACACCGCAAAAGGGCGCCTCGGGAGCGGAGATCCTGTCCTGGAGCGAGAGGGAGCGCACGGTGGATGATTTGCTGCGCCTGCGCAAGCTTTTTCCCAAGCTGGACATGGCGCCGGCCGCGATTCGAGCTTTCTTGAATCCTCCCGCCTCGCCGGAGGAATGCATTTTTGCAACCACCACAGAAGTGCTGTCGGCCGATCTCAAGACGCGAGTCACGCCCTGCCAATTCGGCGGCAATCCCGACTGTTCGCAGTGCGGCTGCGTGGCGTCCATGGGAATGGCGGCGGTTGGCGGTTACAAGCTTGGGGGGGTAGTGCGCCTTCAGAGCATCTACAGAACATCGCGGCGCATGGGAGATACCGTCGCGAGGCTTCGTCCCATCCGACGGACGGCGAAAATGAAGCCCAGAGCCGTGTGATCTCAGTACTTGGGAACCTTTGGATCAATCCGGTCTGCCCAGGCAAGAATGCCGCCGGAAAGATTGCTGACCTTGTTGAAACCGGCTTGCCGCAAAAAATTTACGGCGCGAGCGCTGCGCTGGCCGGAGCGGCAGTGCACCACCGTCTCCTTTGCGGGATCAAGCTCGCTCACCCGCCGAGGAAGATCGTTGAGCGGAATCAGCTTCCCATTGAGATTGCAGATTTGATATTCGTGGGGTTCGCGGACATCCACCAGTACGAAGTCTTCTTTCGCATCCAATCGCTGTTTCAATTCTTCTACTGAAATCTCAGGCACAGCACATTTGTTCACAGGCTTCTCTTCTCCTCGTATTCCACAAAACTCTTCGTAGTCAATCAATTTGGTGACTGTCGGGTGCGTGCCGCAAACCACGCAGTCAGGATTTTTGCGCAGCTTGAGCTCGCGAAACTTCATGCCCAGCGCGTCCACCAGAAGCAGACGGCCAATCAGTGGGTCGCCGCTTCCCAGGATCAATTTTATGGCTTCAGTCGCCTGGATCAGACCCACGAGCCCCGGTAAGATTCCCAGCACACCGCCTTCGGCGCAGGAGGGCACAAGGCCCGGCGGAGGCGGTTCGGGATAAAGGCAGCGATAGCAAGGGCCTTCCTTGGCGGCGAATACACTGGCTTGTCCTTCAAAACGGAAGATGGAGCCATACACGTTGGGCTTGCCGGTGAAGACGCAGGCGTCGTTAACCAGAAAGCGCGTAGGAAAATTGTCAGTGCCGTCCACGATGATGTCGAAATCGGCAAACAGTACAAGCGCGTTCTGGCTGGTGAGCTTGGTTTCAAAGATCTTGACGTTAACGAACGGATTGATGGCCGCAATCTTCTGTCGCGCCGATTCCAGCTTCGGCCGGCCAACGTCTGTTGTGAAATGGATTACCTGGCGCTGAAGATTAGTGAAATCGACCACGTCAAAATCAACAAGACCAAGAGTGCCGACTCCCGCGGCAGCCAGGTAAAGCGCCAGCGGCGAACCCAGCCCGCCTGTGCCGATGCAGAGCACCTTGGCTGCCTTCAGCTTCTGCTGCCCTTCCATGCCGACCTCCGGCATGATGAGATGGCGGGAATAGCGGAGAATCTCTTCGTTCGTAAGTGAGGGCAGTTGCTGAGGTGCGAGCGTGGTAGCCATTGCGGGATCCTTTCTGCTGTGCGTCTCGATTAGATGAAATCCGGAGCCGTTGGGCTCCTTCAGAAGCCGCTAGCGGGGGCGGAACGCGCACATTCGCTGGAAAGTCACATCACGATTATAAACACGGCTACAGAGCAATGGGAAGAGAGCGTTCAAAGCGGACGATCTCGATTGTCTCTTCCTGGAAATTTTTCTGCTCCTCCGATCCCAGCAACACAAAAGAACGCGTGGCTTGGGCCTTGCCCTTGAGCACGCCGGTGATGACATAAGAGCAGTCAAACCAGTGTGCTTCCAGCAGGTCAGTGGACGAGTACTGCGGCGGGTGGTCGGGATGGGAATGGTAGAAGCCGATAATCGCTTCTGAGCGGCTGCGCGCCAGCTTGAGCGCGGCAATCACCCGTCCTGGATCAATACCGTATCGGTTGGCAGCGGCGTCACTGCGCATATTTTCGCAAGTCAACGTCAGGGTAACGGTCCGCGCTTCACCGTTGGCGGCGCCGAGAATGATGCCGCAACACTCGTGGGGATAACTTCGCTCAGCTTCCCAGCGAATCAGGTCGTAGTCGGCCTTGCTGATCTTCAGCATCGGTTTCTCCTGGGAAGTGGCGCGAACAGTCCAGAACGAAAAAGACGATGTGACGAAGCCCGAACATATTAGATGATCCTAAGGAAAATTGCACTAGGAATTGGGCAGGGGTGAAACTTTATCGCGGATCCAACCGGGATGCAGCGGACCAAGGCCGAAGGCGTTTACGCCGGCACCCGCTTGGCATTTTCCTTGGAGCGGAGCTTCTCCAAAATCTGTGGCCCCAGATGCGAGACGTTGCCGGCGCCGAGAGTGAGCACCATGTCGCCTTCCTGCACAAGCGACGCAATCTGATTGGCAGCCTCTTCGAACGAGCTTACGTATTGCGCAGTTTTGCCGCCGATCTTCCGGACGTTCTCCGCTAGAAACTCGCCCGTGATGCCCGGGATCGGCTGCTCGCTGGCAGGATAAATATCGAGCACCAGGAGGGAATCCGCATCGGCGAAGGCGGAGCCGAACTCCTCCAGCAAATCGCGGGTGCGAGTATAGCGATGAGGCTGGAAGACGACATGAACGCGTTTGAACCGGCACTGCCGTGCGGCAGCCAGTGTGGCGCGGATCTCCGTAGGATGATGGCCGTAATCGTCAATCACGCTCACGCCGGAGGCCCTACCCCGAAGTTGGAAACGGCGGTCCACTCCGGCAAAACTTTCCAGGCCTTCACGGATGCGCTCCGTCTCGATGTCCAAGCCAACTCCCACGGCGACGGCCGCGGTTGCATTCAGCACGTTATGAGCACCGGGGACTTGCAGATGAAATTCTCCCAGAGACTTGCCCCGGTACTCCACTTCAAAATGGGAGTAGTGACGATTGCTGGCGCACTGGGTATCGCTCTTGAGGATGCGGAAGTCCGAGCCATCGCTCACGCCGTAGGTAATGGCACGACGCGCCAGCCGGGAAAGCAGATTGCGCAGGCGCAGATCGTCGTTGCACAGGAGCACCATGCCGTAGAACGGCACGCGGTCAACAAACTCAGTGAAGGCTTGTTCTACATCGGCCATGTCGCGATAACAATCCATGTGCTCGCGATCAATATTGGTCACGACGGCAAGCACCGGCCAGAGCTTGAGGAATGAGCGGTCGCTCTCGTCGGCTTCCGCCACCAGGTACTGCGATTTTCCCAGCCTCGCGTTGGATCCCATGGCGTCCACGCGCCCGCCGACCACAACCGTGGGATCCAGTCCGCCGGCGGCAAGCACAGCGGCAACCATGCTCGTCGTTGTGGTCTTGCCGTGCATTCCGGCAATGGCAATTCCGTACTTCAGACGCATGAGTTCCGCCAGCATCTCCGCGCGTGGAATCACCGGAATGTGCTGCGCCCGCGCCGACAGGACCTCAGGATTGTCACGGCTGATAGCCGAACTGGTGACTACGACTTCCGCGCCGGTGACATTTTCCGCGCGATGACCTTCAAAGATGATGGCGCCCAGTTCAGCCAGGCGCTGCGTTACGGAAGAATGCTTCAGGTCAGATCCGGAGACCTTGTAACCAAGGGTAAGCAGCACTTCGGCGATGCCGCTCATACCAATGCCGCCAATGCCGACAAAATGAATTCTCTGGATCTTTGCAAACATGATTTATCTATTTGCCGCGAATGAACACGAACGAGCGCGAACAAGCGTCACAATCTATCG
>DATEGH010000163.1:0-2014 GCA_035280185.1 Terriglobales bacterium | reverse complement strand
CCCTTGGACAGTTTGCCCAGAAGCTTGCTTTTGACGTCGGCGATCGCGCAGCGTCCACAAACATAGTCGATGCGTTTTGTTAGGTTCGCTCCCGATAGCCCCTTCAGTCGTCCGACAAATTCAAGGTATTCGGAGGTTTCCATCTCCGGATAGATGGGCGGCGTTTCCGGCAAATATCCAATTCGCTTCTTCACCTCCATCGACTGTTCGAGGATGTCAAAACCAGCCACCGTGGCGGTTCCAGAAGACGGAGGAAGAAAGCAGGTCAGCATCCGCATGGTGGTCGTCTTACCGGCGCCATTCGGACCGAGAAAGCCGACGATCTGGCCTTTAGCTACTTCAAACGAGACCTGATCGACGGCAGTCGTCCGCGCATACCGCTTGGTAAGTTGTGAGACTTTGATCATAACTTTTCGCTGGCAACGGCGAGCTACTCAACCGCTGACCCACACCAGAAAGGGCGAGGGTGAACTTATGTTAGAAACGGAGTCTTCCTCGTGTCAATTGCCTGAGCAAGCGCTCTCGTCGCTTCTCGGCAATATCGTATCACGATATATCACTCCTTGATGAGGTATGCCGAGCCTTGTAAGTCTCTCCTTGACAATCTAGGAGAACGAGTGTATTCCTAGACAATCTAGGAAGGCGCCATGGAAAAACAACTCGACCTCCTGCAGGGAACGCTCGACATGTTGATCCTGAAAGCAATCTCCCTGAGCCCACTGCACGGTTACGGCATTCTGCTGCGGATCCAGCAAATTTCGAAGGAACGGCTGGAAATTCAGCAGGGATCCTTGTATCCAGCCCTCTACCGCCTCGAACATCATGGCTGGATTACCAGCGAGTGGGGAGAGTCCGAAAACAACCGCCGCGCCCGCTATTACCGGCTCACGGCGGCGGGAAAGCACCAGTTGCAATCGGAAACGGAACGGTGGAACCAGATGAGCACCGTGATTTCAGGAATTCTCCGCGCAACGCCGGAGGAATTATGAGCCTGTGGACCCGATTTCGTTCGTGGACTACTGCCACGCTCCGGTCTTCCCGCATGGAGAGTGAGATGGACCAGGAGATGAGCTTCCACATGGAGGCTCGGGCTGCGGACTTGGCGAAAGGCGGCCTGACGCCGCAAGAAGCACTGCGCCAAGCGCGCCTGGAGTTTGGAGGAATCGAGACCGCGAAAGGAGACTGCCGCGACGCCGTCGGAGTGAGTTTTCTGGAAAATCTTCTTCAAGACGTGCGCCATGGCATCCGAGCGATGCTGCGGACCCCGGTGTTCACCGGAATCGCCGTACTGGTGCTTGCCTTGGGCATTGGCGCGAATACCGCGATCTTCAGTGTCGTGGATGCGGTGCTGCTTCGGCCCCTGGGGTATCGCGACTCTGGTCGTCTGGTCACGATCCTGATGAATGGCAACGGGCCGGTGTCAGCCGGAAATTACGTTGACTGGCGCGACCAGAGCCATTCTTTCACGACAATGAGTGCGGCGGAGGCCTGGTCTCCGAACCTTACCGGCATCGATTCTCCCGAACACATTCCTGGCCTGAAAGTGACGCAGGATCTGTTTCCCATGCTCGGAATCGATCCGATGCTAGGCCGATTGTTCGTCCCAGGAGAAGACAAAGAGGGCGCCAATCGCGAAGTGATCCTTAGCTATCGCCTGTGGCAGCGAAGATTCTCGAGCGATCCCACGGTGCTCGGGAAACCGATTGTGCTGGACGGAAATGCGTATCTGGTCATCGGTGTGATGCCGCGGGGATTTCAGTTCGCTCCGTTCTGGGCGACCAAGGCAGAGTTGTGGGTGCCGAGCGCATTTGGTCCGGGCGTTCACGCCAGCGGTGGAAGCCTGCGAATTTTTGCCCACATGAAAGACGGCGTGTCTTTGCGCCAGGCCCGCGCGGAGATCGCATCAATCACGGCACGCCTCGAGCAACAATTTCCGGGGACCAACCGCAACGTGGTAGTCACACCGCTGAAAGAAAAAGTTGTGGGACCGATCGAGACGCCGCTGCTGGTGCTG
>DATEGH010000162.1:0-8483 GCA_035280185.1 Terriglobales bacterium | reverse complement strand
CACCCGGAGGCGCGCCTCCGGCGGTGCCTTCACTGGAATTTTGCGCCCATGCGGTGAGAGCCATAAGCCACGTGATTGTAAGAGCGAGTTGAAGAACTTTTGTCGGGCGCATTACTTCACCTCCGGCAGGATGAAGTCAGAGTCGGCGAGCCCCACGTTGAACTGCACGGAGTTGAGCACGAGATCGGACTGCAGCGTGCCGTCAAGATATGTGGCTTGGTGGAACGGGACCATCACGCCGGAGATGTTGCGGTAGTCGGAATAGAAGATTTCGATCTTTGCCGGAGGGCCGCCGTTCTCGGGATAGAGCGGGTATTCGAGTTTGCTGATGAGTCTGGTGAGGCGGTCAATATAAAAGCTGCGCCGCGTGGACTCACGGAAGAACTGGGCCTGCTGAGGATCGGACGAAGTGGGCAATGATAGCGAAATTATGTCAGCAGGCGCTCCTGCGACAGAACTTTGTCCGGACGCGGTGATTTCAATGTTTGGACTGGCATGTTCAGCCAGCAGCGAGAGCGCAGGGATATGGTGAGGCCGCTCAGCAAAGGTATTTTTGAGGATTAGCGCTTTGACGCTGCCATCGGGCCTGATGATAACGCCTTTGCCTGCGTTCACGATGCGGGCAGAAGACCCGCTGGGCCATTGCGATTCGATCCGCAACTCCTGGCTGCCTTTGGTCTTGATCGTGGTAGAAGCGCTGAAAACTCCTTGCGAGCCGTGCACGGTCAGAGTGCCGACGGCAGCGGAGTCGGCGATACTCGCAACTTTGGCGGGATCACCCATGGCGTGTATGGCTTTTAGCGCCAAGGCGACGGCGCCAGGATCTTTGACCGGAACGGCGGATGCGGATGGAGCTTGGGCGAGGATGCCCGATTGAGCAAGAAGAAACAATAAAGCCAAAGGCCAGACGAGACGCGCACACGAACGCAGGTGCATCGGATCCCTCCAAGAGCTTCTAGTTCACTTCTCCTTGTGACCTGTACAGCGATTGCAGGTTCCGTCGTGCTGAAGGAGCCGTTGGCCGGAAGAGGTACGCGGCATTCAGCTTCTACTCTGGTTGTATAGTGCAGGATTGAGAAGAATCGTTTCAAGATGTGCCGAACAAATTTGTAGGCGTGGTTCTTAGTGGCCGGTTGGAGAAGAGCTGTGTGGCCGGGCGGACAGGGCGTGGATTGTCCAAAAAAGATGTACTTCGCGGCTGAGAGATGGAACTATTTCGCGCTCTTTCCGCGAATAAAAATGTGCTATTCTGGGTTTGATTTATTATGCCCGTTGATGCGGGGGAAGAAGCGGTCTTTGACAATTGAGCAATTAGCAAATGGCAATTAGCAGCTAGCACTTTGCCATTAGCCGTTAGCTCCGATTCCTTCTGCGTTGAAAGCTTTGCCCGGAGGTGGCAATTCGAGGCGGCAGAACGGCGGCGCTTCAACCGCTCGGATCACCCTCGGATGAATTGGCTAAGTCCTTTAGAACGTCGGATCACGGGGACGGGGAGGGCATACCCATCGAGTTGGATCCACGCCTGTACGCCGCGGCGACTCCTGAGCAGGCGGGGACAGGTCGCGTGGGCGGTGAGATCGGGTGACCGGTATCCCTATTGCGAGCAAGATAATCCGAGGTTTTGGGGAGGGCAACCCGTCCTGCCTGTCCCATCCATCCCAGAAAATACAGGACTTAGTTGGGGAGATCCCAGGGTCGGAGGTTGACAACTTTGCGGCCGCCTTGCAGAATTTCCGGCATGGCGGAATCGTTCAGCAGCAGGCTTCAGAACATCACGTTGCCGGATGTGGATGGCCGGCCGGTCCGGCTGGGATCACTGTGGAGTGAGCGGCCGGCGGTGGTGGTCTTTCTGCGGCACTATGGGTGAATCTTCTGCGGAGAGCACGTCGCGCAGTTGCGCGCGCATGAACAGGAGTTTCGCGCCAAGGGCGCCGGACTGGCGGCGGTCGGGCTGGGCGACCCGAACTACGCCCGCCTGTTCCGGGAGAAGACCGGCATCACCTTCCCTCTATTGATCGATGAAAACCGCGAAGCCTACAAAGCAGTTGGGCTGCGCAACGCTTCCCTGCTGCATCTGCTGCGGCGCGACAACATGCAGGCCCGCAAGCGCGCCAAAGCTGCCGGACACAAGCAGCACCGGCTGGGCAAGGACCCGTTTCAGTTGGGCGGAAGTTTTGTGTTCGCGCCGGGAAACGTGGACCGCTTCGTCCACCTGAGCGAAACCTTCGGCGACAACGCAGCACCGAAGGACTTGCTCGGCGCGATTTAATCTCCTTCAGAACTGGAACATATCGCTGATGTCGCTGCCCAGTTGGTTGCGCGGGTTCAGCGGCGCCAGGCCAAACGTCTTCTGGATGAACTGGAGAATGGCGACATCGTCCATCTGCACGTGCGAGATGTAGTTCTTCTTCGCCAAAGGCGAAATCACCATCATGGGCACGCGGATCCCGAGTCCCTCGTTGCCAAATGTGGGAACAGGGTCCAACTGGGGAGGCGGCACATGGTCATACCATCCGCCGCTGGAATCCCAGATGACGACCACTGCGGAGTTATTCCAAATGGGCGAAGCCTGGATCTTCTTGAGGAAGACATCGAGCCAGGTGATGCCCTTGGTCACGGGTACACCGAGCGCCGGGTGCATATCATGTAGCGCTCCTGACTGCACGAAAGCGACCGTGGGAAAGCTGCCCGATGCCAGATCCGCGTCAAAAACCGAGAGGTCCTTGACGTTGGGCGCGCTGTGGGAATCGGTGAAGAATTGGAACGGGTTCTCCTGTGGGACGTAGGCGCCGCACTTGTTCAGATTCTCGTGATACCAGGCCCAAGTCAGCCCCTTGGCTGCGAGTTGATCGCCCACGTGCTGAAACGTGTACGGTTGACTCGCGGTGATTCCGGTATTGCATGGGCCGAAGAAGGGCTGAATGCTGAAGGGGAACGAGTTATCGTCGGCCGCGACGAGCATGAGCTGGTTGGAAGGAGCGTCGCCCATGACGGAGGGAAAGAAATTATCGGCCAAAGCAAATTGTTGCGCCCATCCCCACAGAACGCTCATAGTGCTGGCGTCATAGTGGCCCATGGTATTGTCACCGTTCGTCTTCGCGAACTTATCCATCAAGCCGTTGTCCCAGGAGAGCTGGAGCGGGCCGCGCGTGTGAAAAAAGTCGGCCGTCGCAAGATCAGTGAGCACAAATGGAGTAACCGTTTTGCCGGCTGCATCTTGCTGGGAGAACCCTGCGCCCGTGGGCGTGACCCCGTTGGCGAGGGGAAATTCGCCGAAGAGGTTATCGAAGCTGCGGTTCTGCATCACTACGACGATGATGTTCTTAATCGTGGCCGATGATGGGGTCGGGGCGGGACTGGGATCGGGAGTAGGCGTGGGGGAAGGCCCGGGGTTAACGTTGTTACTCATGACCCCACCGCAGCCCAATGCGCCCAGCAAGGCGAGCAATATCACTGCCTGAATTGTCCGTCTCAAAACGAGTGCACCTCAGCATCATTGGAGAGGCAGAACGGGGTGAGCAGTTGGCTTAACTTTCACAGGTTTTTAACGAAATCCTCTCTGAAAAATGTGCGATACGGAACCTTAATCGTCTTAGCACCGAAGCGAACCTTCTGCGTTTACTTAGGAAGAAATCTGGCGCGAATCGGCAGAGGCTTCGGATGACTGTTCAGCCGGTTCGGACGCCTGGCCGACCGAAAAATAAACTTGTATCTTCAAGCAGCTACAAAGGTTAGAATCCGGAGCAAAGCAAAAGAATATGGCGACACAAATTGCTCCGGCAGAACCCTCGAACCCGCCTGTGATCCGCGCGGCGGGAGG
Source organism: Terriglobales bacterium (assembly GCA_035280185.1). GTDB lineage: Bacteria > Acidobacteriota > Terriglobia > Terriglobales > Acidobacteriaceae > Angelobacter. The sequence continues at coordinate 4,663 of DATEGH010000162.1, read as the reverse complement.
AATCATCCAACGCGCCACGCCAAACGGCGATGAAGTGATGATCGTTTACCGAAAACGCCACCAGGATTGGACGCTTCCCAAAGGCAACGTGCGGGATGGCGAATCATTTCAGGAAGCTGCCCTGCGCGAGGTAGCGGAAGAAACCGGATGCTCCTGCGCGCTGGGAAATTATCTGGGGACCATCAGCTATGCTGATGAGGGCGTTCCGAAAGTGGTGATGTTCTGGAAGATGGGCGTGATCCAGGAGAGCAACGTGGCAGATACGGAAGAAATTGGCGAAGCGGCGTGGATGCCGGTTGCTTCGGCCATGCAACGGCTGAGTCATGCGCAGGAAAAAGCGCTGCTTTCACGCGTGGGACCGGCGACGAAAACAGCCGCTTTGCCTGCTGACCCGCAATCCGCGACTGCGCCAGCCGTCCAGATGCCAAGACCGCTTTCATACGCGCCCGCTCCCATCGACGATCGCGCTCATGCGCGCTTGTTGCGAGAGGCCGAAGCCTTTCGAGTGGAACTCGGTTTTCTGGAGCGGCGTCCGGGAGCAGACCGATCGTCATTCTGGGCCGCCGCCGCGCACGGCCAACTGGAGAACGTGGCGCGCTGCCTGGAAAGCAAAGACATCGAAGGCGGACTCTTCTGTCTTCACGCATCGCAGCGTTATGCCGTCTACGGGTTAAACAAATCCGAACTCATTACGCGCGCTTACATCCTGCGCGAGGAAGCGCTGAAGATTGCTTCCTGGCGCGGCGAGGCGATGGAATCACTCCTCTCCGTTCCCGACGACGAGTTGACGGCGGAGCGATTGGTGGATGCAATGGCGCTGCGCGACGAAGAACGCACCAACCAGTACTACAAAATGCGGTTGGTGGGCGACCACCTGCGGACCATCCTGATCCTTACCAGTCTTGCCGTGGTGGCGCTGCTGCCGTTCGTGCTGCTCAAAGGCTCGGCCCGGATGGTGGCGCTCTCGCTGCTATTCGGTCTGCTCGGCGCATCCTTCTCCGCGGTTCATTGGCTGATGCGAGGCAAGAGCGATTCGCGTGTCCCAGATTCGCTCGTGATGCTGACGCCCGTGATTTTGGGCGGTGTGGCCGGAATGGCCGGACATTCCATCTATGAATATCTGGTCTGGGCGCTCAACATCACTACGCCGCATCTGGGCGGCGATTTGGGATTGGCGTTCCTTTCAGGAATGCTGGGCCAGAGAATGCTTGCCCGATTCGCAGGCGGAACACCCCGAAAACGCGACTGAAACGAGCCTCGACGAGAGCCTTATAGTCCAATCTGGCCATCTTAACTCTACTTAACATTAAAGTTACTAATCATGGTTCCTCAGCCTGAAAAGCTGGGCTATGCTTGCTCAACCATTTTTGCAGCAAGGCTCGAATTAAAGCAGGCGTGTCCAGGACGAGCATGATTCTCGTGTATTTTTTCGCGCCTAATTAATGAACTAGAAAGTACTAGGCTTTCATTCAAGCCGGGCTGTTTTACTCCCCCAGAAGGTTACTAAAGTTCAGTCGACGGAGGAAAGAGGACAATGCCTTCTGGCAAGCCCTTGTGTTTTGGCTCGCTTTGTTTGCTTTTTTGCGCCGCAATTTTTTCCGGCGCCGCGTGGGGACAATCGCCTCTGATCCACGATGAAGTTCCTGCGCTTCAGGTCTCATCCCTCGAAGGTCCGCATGTTCCGGCTTGGATCCGGTACACCGGAACTATCCAGTTGCAGCCGGGGCAAAGCGAGATCGCGCTCACTTTCGCCATATATAAAGACCGCACCACCACGAATGCGCTGTGGCAGGAAACGCAGAACGTACATCCCGATGCGAACGGCAACTACTCCGTTCTTCTGGGAAGCACTGACCCGAATGGCCTCCCGCAGGCAGTTTTCAACAGCACCGAAGCGCAATGGCTGGGAGTGCGCGTAGCCGGCCAACCGGAAAGCGGACGCGCGCTGTTGGTGAGCGTGCCTTATGCGCTCAAGACTCTCGATGCGGAAACGCTCCAGGGAATCCCGGCGAACGACTTTGTTCTGCGCTCAGAGATTCCGGCTCTGGTCCAGAAGCTGGCAGTCCAGCAACAGATTGCAGTTGTGCCAAAACTGGAAAACTCGTTCACTCCCGCAGCAACAACTGTCAGCACCACATCAACGCCGATGGAAGCGACCACCGCTACCGAGGTCTTGCTGGTGCAGCAGGACGGTTCCGGATTCGGATTGCACGCGGTCGCAGCCGGCAACACCGCAGTTTATGCCGTCACCAATTCCACCACTTCTTCCAACCCGACCATCTATTCCGCCAACTTCAGCTCCACCGGAGTTGGCGTTCAAGCCGCCGCGTTGTCTCATACCGGTCGCGGCATTGGAGTATGGGGCGCAAGTCTTAGCGACAGCGGAACCGGCGTGCTCGGCGATGTTGCTTCGCCGACAGGACCAAATTATGGCGTACGCGGGAAAAGCGTCAGCGATTCCGGAACCGGCGTTTACGGCGTGAATCTCTCCGCGACTGGTTCGACTACAGGCGTTCGCGGCGAAACGCGTAGCGCCACAGGAACAGCCGGAGTGTTCGATGCCGGAAACGGCGGCAAGATCCTCAGCGGCCGCAACGCTGGCGTGGAGAAGTTCAGTGTTGACGGACTGGGCAACGTGGCTTCCGCCGGCTCGGTCACGGCAGCCAGCTTCGCCGGCGATGGCTCGCAGCTAGCGAACGTCAACGCCGGATTTCTCGGCGGTCTGCCTCCCTCTGCTTTCGTTACCGTGAACGCTCTCAATTCGCTTAGCGCATTGAGCACTTCGCAGCTTCAGGTCAACGCCGATCCTGCAGCAGCCAGCCAGTATGGGTTCGCCGGCTTCGTTCGCGACGATCTCGATAGCGTCCACTCCGTCATCCATCAGGCTGGATCGCAAGTTCATTTCCGTCTTTCGAGCGCGGCACCCGATCTCGGGGGTGCCAAAGACCTCCTGATTGTTCCTTATAAATTCGGCATGGCGGTTGAATATCCTGGCGTGCTCGAGTTCTGGGTGAACAATTTCTCTGTCCATGCCAACAACCAGTTGGGCGGCAATCTGGGCGCGCAGCTCTGGGTGGGAGACTTGCCGGACAGCGGCGGATTGTACGTGACTTCGAATGCAACGTCCGTTGCAGATCCCGGCAACATCGTACTGGCTGCCGATAAGTTCACGCACACCAGCCACGGCTCCATGAACTTTGTCACTCGTAATCTGGGGGATTCGTTCCGTTTCGACAACGGCCCTTACGGGCTTGAAACCATGTTCGGCCAGATTTTCAGAACCACGTCTTCGTCGAACATTGAAGCCTATGCCGGCAGCCTGAACGCCAGCCTTCTAGCCAACACCGCGCAGAACGCCGTGCAGGTTGGCTCGCGCAGCAGCAGCCGCGTGGACATCATCACCGCCGATTCCACTCCGCAGGTTTCGGTATTTCCCAGCGGCAACGTTTCTATCGGCAACACCAATGACACGGCGAAGCTGGCCGTCGGCTCTTCAGGACAGTTCCAGGTGAGCGGCGCCGGCGCTGTCACCATTGGCGGCGGCACGCCCATCGCGCAACACATTTCGACCACCGCGGGCGTAAGCCTCACGTCGCTTGCGGCTGCTTCGTGCCAAGTGAGTTCCGTTACCGCGACAGGCGCGAGCGACGGCGATTCTGTCGCTCTGGGCGTTCCCAACACGCTGGCTTCTTCCGGCGACGTAGTGCTATTTGGCTGGGTCAGTGCGCCGGACACGGTCAGCATCCGCACTTGCAACATGGGAGCTGCCGCCATCGCCAGCGCGGCAGGCACGGTACGTGTTGACGTTTGGAAGCACTGAGGCGTTTCACTGAGACGATCGGGTGTGCTTCAAACGTACACTAGCTGAAGCACACCCATGCTCCTCTTCACCATCGCGGCATTCACCGTACTTGCGCTCTGCAATTACGTGATTTCCGGCAGGAAATTGCTCTATCCGCCGGTGGTGCTCTGCGCCGTGTGGGCCATTGATCTCTTCATGGTGTGGTGCTCGGAAGGTTTCTTTTATCGGCTTTCCGACCAGGCTTTGTATTTCTTCCTCTTCGGAGCAATCGCGTTCAGCCTTGGTGCGGCGGTGGTAAGCGGATATCAGCCGAAGCATTCTCCAGTGCCTGCCTCGTCGGCTTCCGACAAGCTTGTGACCTGGGGCGTGATTGCTCTTTGCGCGCTCACGCCGATTTTTTACTACCGGCTCGCGAGCGCCGCGGGCGGATACGGTGCGCCCACGTTCCTGATGTCGGCGCGCATGGCCATGCTTGACCTGGCGGAAAACGGCAACGACGCTTTCTTTGACACAATCAGTTCTGCCTCCATTCTGATCGGGCTGCTCGCTTTCAACGAACGCGAGAAGAGCAAGCGGCGCGCAACCATCGCTCTGGCACTGGCGTTCCTGCTGAATGCAATGACTGGCGGCCGCGCCGGCCTCGTGTTTCTCGCTCTCGGCTGCATCTGCATTGACTGGATCAAAACTCGCCGCCTGCGCTGGAACCTCGCGCTGCCCGCGTTGCTGTTCTTTGTTGTCACATTCGGAACAATGGCGTTCTTCCTGCACAAGGGGGTCTCCGGCGATGAGTCCGCGCTCGAGTCCGCCGCTGCCGCGGGCCGGCAAGTCGTGCTTTATAGTGCCGGTGGTCCGGTTGGCTTT
>DATEGH010000161.1:0-2240 GCA_035280185.1 Terriglobales bacterium | reverse complement strand
CGAATCTCTACGATGCTCTGGTCGATACGGCCGAGCGCATGAGCGGCATCGAAGGACGCAAGGCGATCGTTCTGCTGGCTTCCGGCCGCGACACGTTCAGCAAGCTGACGTTTGATAAGACGCGCAAGCGGATCCAGGAAGCGGGCGTGCCCATCTATGCCATCGGATTGCTGCAGGCGCTACGCGAGATTCTGGATGCTCGTGGCTACATGGGTCCCATTTCGCGGCTCGATTTCCTGCAAGCCGACAATCAGATGAACACGTTCGCCAAGGAAACCGGCGGCCAGGCTTTCTTCCCGCGCTTCTATGGCGAGTTTCCCGGAATCTATCGAGCCATCTCGGACTCTCTGCGCAACCAGTATCAAATCGCCTATCACCCATCCAATCAGGCTCGCGACGGTAAGTATCGCAAGATCAAAGTGGACCTCGTGAATCCGGCGACGGGCGAGCCGCTGCGCATCGTAGACGAGAAGGGCAAGCCGATCAAGTATTCGATCATTGCCAAAGCCGGCTACAACGCGCCGAACGAAGTCCAGTAGGGGACTGCCGGCTAAAGCTCCAGCTTCCCTTTGTAACTCATGTCCTTCAAGCGGAATTTCTGCTCCAGCCTCATCTTGCCAAGCTGTGTTTCGAACGTGACCTCTCTGTCGTCGAGACTGATCGGATCTTTCCGGGGGAAGAAGAAGCGGACTTGACCAGCGGCGTTCGATGCGTCGACCTTGACGTCGGAAGGTGCTACCGGGTCTTTGCCTTTGCGAACGAGTTTCGTATACGCCAGAAGTTGTTCGCGCACATCGTCGGTCTGGTTGGCGCCTCCGGGCAGGGGCAGCCCGAGCACCGCGATGATGTATTCCTTCTCGGACGGATGGATCGGCCTTCCATCGCTCGACCTCGACAGCGCCTGCTGGATCGGCAGCGCACTCTCCCAGCGGATGGTCGCGATGAAGGAGGGCAATCCGTGCATTTCCCGCGGTGCATTTTCGTCGGGGTCACGGCCGCGCCGCGGATAAGGACCGCCATGATATCCGCCATCGCCGGCGAAGCCTCCTTTTCGTCCCTTGCCGTTCTCCGGCTGCATTCCCGGCAAATCGAACGAGATGCTGGTCTGCTTGGCCCACGGAGACTCGTTGAGAACCCGCGCGATCTCCTCGCTGCTCCATTGCGTGTAGTCCTTCGCGTTCCAAACGTCGGAAGCGTAAGCTGCGATGGCGACCGCCAAAAGTGCGGGCAGCAGCGCCGGGAGGATTCTCAGTTTCATGCGAGCACCTCCAATCTGCTATTTTATATCCTGAACCTGACAAAACTTTACAGAGCATGCGCAACTCTGCGTGGCGGCGTTACGTTGGAAGGCATGGTAGTTTAGCAATGAATCTGACTGCGTGCCTGACTCTTCTTGCTTTTGCGCCAGGCGCGCTGCTCTCTCAAGATGCTCCGTTGAAGCCGGTGACGGTCTGTGAAGTTCTCAAGGATTCGAAGCTGTACGATGGACGCGTCGTCGCCGTCCTGGGACGTTTTTCCTACCGGGCGGAGGGCCGCTGGATGGGAGAAGATAGCTGCAGGACATCCGTCGCCGGGGAAAGCGCCGAACCGTCTGACATCATCTGGCTGTCCTATTCTCCCGAATCGGCTCCTCGAATGCCGGCGGGGTATCAGGTGGACGGCGCGACTGCCGCTGAGAAGATCCAGCTCGTCAGGAAGCACACGACCCTCGGAAAATTCCGCTTTGGCAGCTCGGACTACGATCGGTGGGCTGTGGTCTATGGCCGCTTCAAGGTTGAGCCTAAGGATCTGGGGACGTCGCCGCCGGCAAAGAAGGTGCACCACGATGCGCCAGCGGAACTGCTCTATGCCGGCGACGGCTACGTGATGTTTCTTCGCGATCCATCGACGCAGTGACGCGGCGTGGCGTACCGCAACACCCAGGCGATCAATACGAACTGGAACGGAAGCCGGAGCCACTGGAACCATGCCTGGCCGTAAATGCCGGGGAACGGTATGTGCGCGACGGCCATGTAGATGTTGGCGGGAAAAATGGCGAGGAGTAACCCCGCCAGGCCATACGCGGCCGAGCGCCGGAGAGGCGCGAGGAACAGACCGAGTCCGCCGAGAATCTCCGCGGCCCCGCTGATGGCAACCAGCGCGCCAGGCCACGGCAGGAACGGCGGCATGATGCGGATGAAAGGGGCAGGGAAGATGAAGTGCAGGGTGCCCGTCACCAGAAAAAGCAGAGAGAGAACGAT
>DATEGH010000160.1:0-28915 GCA_035280185.1 Terriglobales bacterium | reverse complement strand
CTGAAGATCCGCCGCCGCAAGCTGAAGCCGATGCAACTGGCCAAGGGCGAAATTGTGGTCACACGGCGGCTCTTCCGCACCGGAGAAAGCGAATACCTGCTCAACGGTAAGCTGTGCCGGCTGCGCGACATTCAGGACATTTTCATGGGCACCGGCCTGGGGCCGGAATCGTACGCCATCATCGAGCAAGGACGTATCGGGCAGATTCTCAGCAGCAAGCCGTATGATCGCCGCGCCATCATCGAAGAGGCCGCCGGCATTACCAAGTTCAAAACAAAGAAGCGGCTGGCGGAAGCTCGACTGGAGCAGTCGAAGCAGAACCTTTCGCGCATCAACGATATCTTTGACGAAGTCACGCGGCAGATGAACTCGCTCAAACGTCAAGCCTCCAAGGCTGAGCGCTATGCCAAGTTGCGCGACGAGATGCGCGACAAGCTGCGGCTGGTGCTGGCTAGCAAGTTTGCCCAGATGGGGCGCGAAGAGCAGTCGCTGGGCGAAGCGCTGGAAGCCGCGGCGGAGGAAATCCGGAGCAAAGCGGAAGTGGTGACCGCTCGAGAAGCCGAACACTCCGAGAAAACGCAACGAGGCTATGCCATTGAAACCGAGATTGCCCGCAATGCCCAGGCGGTGAACGCGATTGCGCTCGAAATGGAGCGAGCCCTGGGCCGCCGCGCCGCCAACGAAGAGCGCTGCGCGGAACTGCAGGCCCGGTCGACGGCGGCAACGGCGGAGCTGGAACGCGCCCAAACACGCCAGGCTTCGCTCACCTCGGAGCTGGAAACGAACCGGCAGTTGGCGGAATCGGCGGCGTCGGAAGTCGCGACGGCGCAGCATGAGTCGCGGTTGCGGCAGCAGGAAGCGCAGTCGGTGAACACTTCTGTCGCCGATCTGGAGCGGCAGCAGGAGGCGCGGCGGCAGTCGGTGCTGGAGACCATGTCTTCGGGGGCGCACGCGCGCAACCAGATCATCCAGACGGAAGAGAGCATGGCCGCCCTGGACCGCGAAGCACAGCGGTTGGAACGGGAGATCGCTGCCGCGCAATTGGATATTGACGCCTTCGGCGGCAAGCGCGGGCAGATTGCCTTTGAGTTTGAATCGATCAGTCAAACCGTAGCAGCGCTCACGGAGCAGATTGCCCAGACAAAATCATCGATTGAGGCGAAACGCGATGAAGAAGAGGATGCGAAACACCACCTGGACCAGTTGCGCGCGGAACACGCGACAGCAAACGGGAAGCGCGCTTCGCTCGAAGCGATTATCAACGAGCACGGCTACTCGACTGAGTCAGTAAAGCGGTTGTTCCAGTCGAACGCCATCGGAAACGGCTTCGCGCCAGTGGGTGTGCTGGCCGACTTTCTGGAAGTGGAGACGCGCTACGAGAGTGTGGTGGAAGAATTTCTGCGCGACGAACTGAACTACATCGTGGTGAAGTCCTGGGATGCGGCAAACGAAGGCATGCGGCTGCTCGAAACCGATGTTGATGGGCGGGCTACGTTCCTTGTCCATCCGGAAGACGCGCAGGCGCGGTTTTCCTTTGCGGTGAACGATGCAGCACGGCGAGCGCAGCATCGCGCCGAGGAACTGGTTTCGCTCAAGAACTGCATCCGCGTGCTGGACGGGTTCGGGCGCTCGCTGGAAGTGATCCTGCCTAAGCTGCGCGATGGATACATCGCGCCCGACACAGGAGTCGCTCGCAATCTGGCGTTGGAAAACCCGGATGCCTATTTCCTCTCCAGCACCGGCGAGTGCTTCCACAATGTAACGGTGACAGGAGGCAAGCAGCGCAAAGAAGGCCCGCTTTCACTCAAGCGCGAACTGCGCGACGTGGCGCGGCTGTGCGCTGAGCTGGAAGCGGCAATCCAGAGCGAATACCAAAAAGTGCAGGGACTGGACCACGAGCTGAAAGATTTGGGCAAGCTCCTGAGCCGCCTGGAAGAAGAACGGCGCGAAGCGGAGAAGCAGGCGCTTACCTCAGGGCATGTGCTCAAACAGATGGAAACCGATCTGGCTCGTACCCAGCAGCGGCTGAATACCTATCAGTTGGAACTTGAAAGGACACGCTCAGAACACGGTCAGAAGGAAGCCGCGCTGGCGGAGAGACGCGAAGCCGCCGAGGGGTTGGAACAGAAGCGACAAGCCATTGAGGATGAAATCAAGTTGGCGCAAGAGCAGCTTGCCTCATTGAAATCCAATCGCGATGCCGCGGCGCAGACTGCGTCAGAAGCTGCAGCGCGTCTGGCGGCACTGGAGGAGCGCCGGCGCTCGGCGTCGGCCGCACTGGACCGCATTGAGTCGCTGGCAGCGGAAGCGGCGCGCCAGACAGAGTCATTACAGTCGCAGATTGTCTCGGCAGCGGCGGAACGCGAGCAGCGCAGCGCAGAGAACGTGCAGATTGAAGAGCGGCTGCGAGCTCTGGCGGCAGAAAAATCCGCAGCCGAAGCCACAGAAATCCAGCTTCAGCACGAATCGGAGCAGGTGCGGGCGCGCATCGCCGAGATCGAGCAGGAACTGAAACAGGCGAGGCAGGAACTGGACGCGGTCCGCGAGCGCAAGAGCCAAATCGGGCAGGAGCTGGCGAAGCTGCAATCCGACGTTGCTCATATGGGCGAAACCTGCTTGAACGAGCTCAACATTCCTGCGACCGATTTGCAGACCAACACCGAGCTCACACTGGTGGAAGGCGAGCAGCTCGCGGCCGAAGAATCGCTCTACCGCGAGATGCGCACGCGTCTCGACAACATGGGCCCGGTAAACATGATGGCCCTGGAGGAATACAAAGAAACGGCGCAGCGGCACGAGTTTCTAGAGAACCAGCGCAAGGACCTGCTGGAGTCCATCGAGAACACGCAGGCGACAATCAAAGAGATTGACGAGTTCTCTCGGCAGAAATTCAAGGAAGCCTTCGACCACATCAACGAGAACTTCCAGTTCACCTTCCGCAAGTTGTTCGGCGGCGGGCAGGCGTTCATGCGTCTTACCGACGAACTGAACACGGCGGAAAGCGGAATCGACGTTGTGGCGTCGCCTCCGGGCAAAAAGCTGCAAAACGTGCTGCTGCTCTCCGGCGGCGAGAAGGCGCTCACTGCTCTCTCGCTGCTGGTGGGAATTTTCCAGTATCAGCCGAGCCCGTTTTGCATTCTGGACGAAGTGGACGCGCCGCTGGATGAAGCCAACATCGGACGGTTCACTGAACTAATCCGCGAAATGGCAGTGCAGACGCAGTTCATCGTCATTACGCACAGCAAGAAGACGATGGCGGTTGCGCCGGTGATGTACGGCGTCACGATGCAGGAACCAGGCGTCTCGAAAATTGTTTCTGTGAAATTCGGAGCGGACGCCGGCGCGCAGCGGGCCTCCGCATGAAATTATTTTTGAGCAGCTTAGTTAATTCTTGAGTCACTGCTACTACAAAACTTTTCGAAAATCAATGCTGCGAAGTCCACTATTCATGCGGGTTTCGCAGCATCGCTTTTTTCTCAGAAATGTTTTTACAATATTCCATCGGCGAACGAGTTGACTTGCTGCAAACCCGGTTGACAAAAGCTTCCGGGCAGCTAGAATAGCGCCTCGCCCTTCTGATTTAGTCATGAGCCCAACAATCTTAAATCGCATTCTCCTCCAAACTGATTTTCCTGACCTCACGCTGCATGCGCGCGGGAAGGTTCGCGACCTTTACAACCTCAACGGATCGCTGCTGTTTGTGGCGACCGATAGAATTTCCGCGTTCGACTATGTTCTTGGCACCGGCATTCCGGAAAAGGGACGAGTGCTGACACAGCTCTCGCTGTTCTGGTTCGATTTCCTCAAGAACATCGTCAATAACCACCTGATTACCGCCAGCGTTGACGAATATCCGGCGCCGCTCACGAAGTATGCTGACCAGCTTCGCGGGCGCTCCATGCTGGTGACCAAAGCGCAGATGATCGAGATCGAGTGCGTGGCGCGCGGTTATCTTTCCGGCTCAGGCTGGAAGGAATACCAGAAGACGGGCGCAGTGTGCGGAATCAGACTTCCGGCCGGACTGAAGGAATCCGACAAGCTGCCGGAGCCGATCTTCACGCCGGCGACCAAGGCGGTGAGCGGCCACGACGAAAACATCTCGTTTGAAGAGATGTGCAAGCATACCGGCAAGGAACTCGGCGAAAAGCTGCGCGACTTGACGCTGAAAATTTACACGACCGCGGCGGATTACGCGCGGGGCCGCGGCATCATCATTGCCGATACCAAGTTCGAGTTCGGTCAGACCACCAAGGGAATCGTATTGGCGGACGAAGTGCTGACTCCGGATTCTTCGCGTTTCTGGCCGGCGGACAAGTATCAGCCGGGACGGGCGCAGGAATCGTTCGATAAGCAGTTTGTGCGCGATTACCTGGAAGAGATCAAGTGGAACAAGCAGCCTCCCGCCCCGTCGTTGCCGGAAGAGGTGGCGGCGCGGACGAGTGAGAAATACATTCAGGCATACAAAGTCCTGGCGGGACGCGAGCTGCCTGCGGGTTGACGGCTCCAGCGCAGCATGAATGCCCTCGACTGGCTGATTGTGGTGATCCTAGTTATGTCAGTCCTGCTGGCAGCAGCCCAGGGATTTTTCTTTGAAGTGATTTCGCTGGCAGGCGCCATTGGCGGTTATCTGCTGGCGGCATGGGGGTACGGGCGCGTTGCACCGTGGTTCCTGAAGTATGTAAAGCAGCAGGGTTTTGCCGATCTTGCGGGATTCCTCACCATCTTTATTTCGGTGGTGTTGCTGGCGGGAGCTATTGCGCGGATCGTGCGATGGGCGGTGCGCGAAGTTGGCTTGCGCTGGGTGGACCGCGTGCTCGGCGCGGCATTTGGAGTGATACGCGGCGCAGTGGTGGTTACAGCCGGAGTGCTGGCATTGACGGCGTTTGCTCCGGATTCCCAGGAACTGACGCAATCAAGATTGGCAGGCTATTTTGTTGTGGCGGAAACCGGAGCAAGCTGGCTGGCTCCGGCGGAGATTCGCCAGAAATTCCACGAGGGGATGCAACGGCTGCGGGAAAACCCCGGGAACCAGGAACCGCACAGATAGACAAGGCCGAAGTGGCGCAAATGAAAGCGAGGACCCTGTGAAGGACCAGCTCGAAGCACTCGTAGCGCAAATGTACAACAGCGGCATTCTTTATTCGGAAGCAGTGCGGGAATTTAAGAAGCGTTTCATCATGAACGTGCTCCAGCAAAACAAAGGCAATCAGTGCAAGGCGGCGCGCGAACTGGGAATGCATCGCAACACTCTGAGCCGCACGATCGCAGAACTCAAGCTGGATGTGCGGCAGTTCCGGGATGGCGGTCCTCGCCCGGTAAGAAGCGAACGTCCGATTCCAGTGGAGAAGAAGTTCGCGCGCTGACAGCCGGCAGCCCAGCTCTGACATTCTGAATCCAACCAAGCGTGCCGATTCTGGCCCAATCTCCTCAACAACAGCGTGTGTTTGTCCGTCGCGGATTCAGGTGGGACTCCGCCGACGCTTACCTCTTTGATATTGACGGAACGCTGCTGAACAGCCGCGACGCTGTCCATTACTTTGCTTTCCGAACGGCGATCCAGGAAGAATTAGGGCTGGAGGCTTCGATTGATCATGTGCCTGTCCACGGGAACACCGATCCTGGAATTTTGCGAGCGGCGCTTCGGCAGCAAGGGTTAGCTGAGGCGGAGATCAGCTCCCATTTGCCGAAGATTGTGGAGCGGATGTGCGCCGAGGTGGAGCGCAATCGAGCGGATTTGCGCCCGGAGATCTGCCCTTCAATCCGCGAGTTGATAACCAGGCTGCGTGAGGCAGGAAAGCTGCTGGGAGTGGTGTCTGGCAATCTTGCGCCGATTGGGCGGATGAAGCTGGAAGCTGCCGGACTGTTGCAGGAATTTTCCTTCAGCGCCTTTTCTCATCCGCGGAAGCTGCGAACTGAAATCTTCGAAGATGGAATACAGCAGGCGCGCGAACTTACCAGCGGACGCGCCGAAGTATGCATCGTCGGAGATACGCCGTCCGATATTGAGGCTGCGCGCCAAACCGGCGCGCCGGTTATCGTTTTTGCGACCGGTGTCTTCAGTTTCGAACAGCTTAAAGCCTGCGGTCCGGACGCCTGTTTCGCTTGCGCGGCCGATTTGCTGGCTTTTTAGTCGAAAACCAAGGTAATCAGCGCAAAGATTCAGGAAGAAAGCGTTCTGGTTAAGGCTACAATGGTCTTTCCCATGAAGCGGTTTCTGCCTATCTTGATGCTATTGGTCTGCCTTGGCGCGTTCGCGGCAGAGGGGCAGAAGTCTGCGCTGAAGCGGGACCGCAAAGAGGCGGAGAAAGAGTTCAAGCAAGCACTCGAAGCCCGCAAAAATGGGAACTTGCAGGACGCGCTGATGGCGGCATCGCAGGCCTCGCTTCTTGATCCGGAAAACCGCGAATACGCCTTCACGCGCGAGGTCCTGAAGCAGCAGATGGCGCACTCCTACGTGGAGAGCGCAAACCAACTTGCGCAGGCCGGGAACAAGAACGCCGCGGCCGATGCTCTGCGGAACGCGCTGGCGATTGATCCCAATGATGCTTACCTTCAGCAACGGTTGCGCGATGTCTCTCCGTCGGAGAATCCCACGAAGCAGCATGTGATGGAACTGTTGGCCTCGGTTGAGCCAGTGGATTTGAAGCCGCTTCCAGGAAAGAAGAATCTCCATCTGCAAGGGGACACCAGGCTGATTTATCAGGAGATTGGCAAAGCGTTTGGCGTCTCCATGGAGTTCGATCAGAACCTGAACTCCCGCTCCACCTCATTCGATCTGAACAACGTGGATTTCTACACCGCGACGGAAATCGCAGGCAAGATGCTGAAGACGTTCTGGTCCCCCGTGTCCGCCAATGAAGCCATTGTTGCCAATGATACTCAGGAAAACCGCCGGCAGTACGAGCGGATGGAGCTGCGGACGTTTTACATCAGCAACGTTGCCGCTCAAACCGACCTGAATGATGTGGTCAACGTGCTGCGCAACATCTTCGATATGCGATTCGTGAGCCTGCAGACGAACCGAAACACGATCACGATCCGAGCGCCCCGCGAGCAAGCGGAAGCCGCCGCCAGCTTGCTGGAAAATCTGATGGAGGCCAAACCGGAAATCCTGCTCGATCTCCAGGAAATAGAGTTCGATTCGGATAAGGCATTGCAGTACGGGCTGAACCTGCCGACGGATTTCACAATCTTCAATGTTCCATCGGAGATCCGGCGCGTGCTCGGCGCGAATGCTCAGCCAATCATCGATCAACTCAACCAGACCGGGACCATCGATCCTTCGAAAATCAATCCTGCGGACCTATCGAACCTGCAAAGCTCGCCATTGATTCAGCCATTCATTTTCTTCGGCAAAGGGCTGGGACTGACGGGAATCACGGTTTCTCCCGTGAGCGGGAAGCTGGCCGAAAGCAAGTCATATTCAGCAAACCTCGAACACCTGACGCTCCGCGCGACCGATGGCGACGCAGCGCTGTTTCGCGTTGGTACAAAATTTCCCGTCGCGAACAGCTTCTTCTCCACCGTAGGAGTGAGTAACAAAGGTCAGGCGCTGATTGGAAATATTCCCCAATTTACTTATGTGGACCTCGGTTTGTCGCTAAAGACGACACCGCACTATCTCTCTGGAGGGCTCATTCGTTTGGAACTTGAGTTGGAAATCGCCGGGCTGGGCACAACAACGCTCAACGGTATTCCCGATATCACAACCCGATCATTCAAGGGAGACATCACGGTGCGCGACGGTGAGCAATCGGTGGTTGCGGGCGTGATCACCGACCAGGAGCAACGCGCCACAAGAGGATATCCCGGTTTAGGAGAGATCCCCGGCGTGAGTGCGGCGTTGAACACCAACACCAAAGACCGGCCACATCAGGAGGTGCTGATCGTTGTGACTCCGCACGTAGTACGGAAGCCTTTTCGCGATCAAGGCAACAGCGTGGTGTGGAATTTGAGCAAGTAAACCTTCTAGTCACAACCTCCCTTCAGGCGGCCGCTTTGAGACACGCTTCTTCTTCGACCAGATCTGATTTGCGCACAAAAAAGATGTGATGGTTCGAGCAAGTAAGGACCTCCAGACCTCCAACCTCGGCCTCATTGTCGCGCTTTACCAGCACCTGATAGCCACTGAGCACTTCCCGGACGAAAGACACATGACAGATAGGACATTGGAGCATCATGGCATTCTCCTCTTTTTGTCACCGCCGTTGAGTGCTTGCGAGGTGGGATGCGAGCTGCTGGATTGAGGAGGTCTGATTTCATGCTAAGAAAATTCAAATTAATTGGTCGGCTACAGGACGGTTGAGCGCCGCTCCTCTTATGTCTTGCGACGGTATGGGCGAATTCTCCGATGTTGTTCACTTCCCTGCATGTTCGATTTCAAACTGAACAACCTGCTTGAGCTGATCGTAGGCGTTCGGGCTGATGCCGGGAATCTCGCGGCCGTTGATGAACACCGTCGGTGTAGAGTTCACATTAAGAGACTGGCCGAGCGCGATGGACTTCTCCACGCGCGATTCTGTTTCCGGAGTGGCGGCGCAGGCTGCGAGCTTTTCGCCATCGAGACCGGCGGCATTGGCAAATTCCTTCAGTTTGTCGTCGGCAGTGGCGAGAGCAATGCTGCCCTGGTTTTCAAACACGCTATCCACAAATTTCCAGAAGGCCTGTGGATCCTGGTGGCCCGCGCAATCCGCGTATTCTGCGCCTTTCATTGCCCAGGGATGTAATGACGCCGGCAACGGAAACTGCTGGAAGGTGAGGCGTACCTGCGGGAAATCCGTGAGCAGCTTTTCAAGGACAGGAACAGCGACTTTGCAGTGCGGACACTCCAGGTCGCTGAACTCGACAATCTCGATTACAGGTTTGGACGCGCCGCGGCTGGGACCATCGGCCGCTTTGAGCTTCTCGCGCGCAGGCTCGAACGGGTTTGCCCCGAAGGGCTGCATCTGGCCGATGATGACGTGCTTCATCTCTGGCGCCATGTACATGTGAAATGGCTGTTGCCGGTTTACGGAGACGAGCACGTCCACCAAGCCTGGAATCTCCGCGGGCTTCACATCCAGGATGGTCCAGGAGAGCGCGGAATCATATCCGAACGAGCGCTGCAATGCCGCTTCAATCTCCGTCTTGCTGGGCAACAGCACCGGAGAAGGAGCAGCCGTCGAAGTAGAAGTGTGTGCGGCGTTCTTTGCGGACGCCTGTTTCTTACGCGTTGACTGTCCAGCCCCGGCTGCAACGACGCATAGCACCAAAATGAAGATGAATGTGTTCACCAGTTTCATCGTTGACCTTAGACTTCAGATTTTTGCGCAATCGGAAAACGGCGCCCCAGCCCAAAGGCTTTCGGCGTAACCTTGAGACCGGGTGCGGCCTGCTGGCGCTTGTATTCGCTACGCTCGACCATACGGATTACATCGCGCACCAGCTTCACATCGTAGCTATGCTCTGACGCGATCTGCTCGGCGGTGCGGTAGTCCTCGATGTAGTCTTCCAGGATGGCGTCGAGCACCTCGTAATCAGGAAGCGTATCGCTATCCTTCTGATTGGGCCGAAGCTCGGCCGAAGGCGGTTTTTCCAGCGTGGACCGCGGAATCACCGGCTTGCGCGAGTTCACGTATCGGCTCAAGCGATAGACCATGGTTTTCGGCACGTCGCTGATCACGGCCAGCCCGCCCACCATGTCGCCGTAGAGCGTGCAATAGCCAACGCCGAGCTCGGACTTATTGCCAGTGGTAAGCACCAGGCTGCCGAATTTGTTGGACATTGCCATAAGAATGTTGCCGCGAATACGCGATTGGATATTCTCTTCGGTCACGTCCTCCGGCAAATTTGCAAAGGCCGGAGCCAGCTTCGAACGATACGCGTCAAAGATCTCGCCGATTGGCACAATCTGAAACTTGATGCGCAGGTTGCACGCTAATTCCTGCGCGTCGCGAATGCTGTGCTCGGAAGAATAACGGCTGGGCATAGCGACGCCGGTTACGTTCTCCGCTCCGAGTGCATCTACGGCGATCGCCGCCGTCAACGCGGAATCAATCCCGCCGCTCAATCCAATGAGCGCTTTCTTGAACCCGCATTTCGTCACATAGTCGCGCGTGCCAAGCACCAACGCGGCGTAAGCACTGGCCTCTTCCCCGTCGATCTGGGGATGAACTTCGCCGTGAAGCGCCTCGGTATCAAATAGCACAAGATCTTCCTCAAACGATTTTGCTTGCGCGACGATACGGCCGTCGGGCGCGAGAACAAAGCTTGAACCGTCAAATACCAGACTGTCATTCCCGCCGACCTGATTTACAAAGACCACGGGAACGCGATTGTCTCGTGCCACAGTCTCGAGCATGTTTCTTCGCAGCTCGCGTTTGCCGATGTGAAAAGGCGAAGCCGAAATGTTCAGCACAATGTTTGCGCCCGCGCGAAGCAACTCATCAACGGGATCAACGCTATAGAGCCGCCGATGCCAGAAATGCTTGTCGTTCCAGGCGTCTTCGCAAATCGTGAGAGCCAGCTTCTCGTTTCCGCAGGAGAGCACCTGCTGCGATGAAGCGGGATCAAAATAGCGCGTTTCGTCGAAAACGTCATAGGTCGGAAGCAGCATCTTCGATTGAACGAATTGCACCTTGCCATCGCGCAGCACCGCAGCAGAGTTCATCACCCTTTTGCCGGTCTCAGCCCCTGCCGGTGAAACGAAGCCGCAGATGATGGTGATCTCCGGAGCTTCGCGGGCGATTTTGCAAACGGCTTCGCGACTCTTGGCGACGAAGGCAGGCTTCTCAACGAGGTCCCGCGGAGGATATCCACAAACGGCCAATTCCGGGAATAACACCATGTCCGCCCCCGAAGCTTGCGCGCGACGGGCAAACTCAACAATCTTTCTGGTATTTCCGCTGAAATCGCCGACGGTGGGATTGATTTGCCCGAGACCGATCTTCACCTACTCAGTTTAAACCGCAGGTGCGGCCTTCGTCAGCACGTACAACCTCGGGACTACATTGGCGGTTGAGGCGGCGGAGCAGCCGGAGGAGCTGGTTGAGTATCGTCGGGTTTCTTCTCGCCCCATTCCGGCTCCGGTTGATGCGTGGGGGTATTTGCATCCGTCTGGCGCGAGCTCACGTCACCCTGTTCGCCTTCTCGTTTCAGCGTGGGCCGATGTGTCGGCTGCTCTGGTGCGGGTCCTGCCTGCTTCACGTCTTGCGGCGAGTCACTGGACTTCAGCGAAGCCAGCGTGGGCACGCCGTCTTTTACGTCCACCTCCTTTGTCTTCTTGACGATGATGTCACCGCCGACTTTTGCGATCTTTACCTGTGTGACTTCATCGCCGATGAATCGCACAAAGACCACGTCCTGCGGCGGAGTGCCATAAATCCACTCTTCATATTCTTTGCCGGTTTCGTCCTTTTCGCGGATCTTCTGCGGCGGGCGGTCCTTTGCCATCACCACCATATCGTGATTCATGCCTACGAGCACTTCATGATTCTTGATAGCATTGCGAATCTTCGGCGGCAATGTTTCCGCATAAACTTGCGCGGCCGACTTCACTGAGAAGTCCAACACAGGGCTGATCAATTTCTTCAATTCGTCCCCGGTCATTTCCGGCACATGCTTGTCGAACTCCAGCGTCATGGAAGCGCCCGTGGGCCGGCTCTGGCTGGAATCAGCCGGCGCCGCAGTGCCGCCGCTCATCCCGATGCTGATGTGCTGGTACCACTTCTCTTTCTTCTTCGGTCCGCCATTGATCTCAAACGTGATCGACTTTTCGTGAAACTTAATGTCGGTAATCTGGACCTTGTCTCCAACCTTCGCCGCGACGCCGGACCCTTGCATCGCCAGATAGAGCTGCGCGTCGCCGGGTTTCACCTGCCCATCCGGCATGATGACCAGGTCCTTCTCACCTAACGGCAAGAATTTGCGAATGTGTACGAACTCGGCGTCGAGCAGTTGAATCAGCCGCATTCTTGTATGCGACGAGAGCTTGGGACGATTATCCAACTGCGATGACTTGAGCTCAGGCGTGAACTGCGGCAAGTTCTGAACAGGAGGCAACGGCGCCGGGTTCAATACCACCACACCTGGCTCTCCCGGAGCAGGTTGCGCCGAGCCGGGCTGTTGCTGGGCAAAGCACGAGGAGCAGGAGAAAAATGCCACGGCAGAGAAGAAGAATGCGCGGCGAAACATGGGATGCCACCTTGGGCTGCGTACTTGATTATTGTCGTTCCGAAGCAACCACATTTCAAGCAAATTAGCAGCCATTCCGGTTAGATGCCGCGAGGTTGTGTGCCGAACAGCATGGAACCTTGCTCTCTCGCGTTCTCTGCCCTGCATCTCTATGCTTCTCCGCTCACGCTCAAACCATAGCGCGCCACCCGCGCTGCAAGCACCTGCCCGCCATGGGTCCGAATGGCTTCGGCCACACGCTCGCGCGCTTCCGGTTCCGTAAGAAAGACGACGCACCCTCCGCCGCCGGCGCCGCAAACCTTCCCTGCCACGGCTCCGCTGCTGAATGCAGCCTTCACCAGCTTCTCGATCACCGGCGTGGTAATCCGCGGAGCGTTGGTCTTGCGCAGCTTCCATTCATCGCGCAGCAAATGAGCCACGTTCTTCCAGTCGGCCAGCGCAAGCGCGTCGTGCATGGCGCGCGCGATTTCCGCGATGCGTTCGAAGTTGCGGAAAATCTTCTTGTTGCCGTTGATGTGCGCCTTGAACACCTCCCAGTTATTGATCCCTGATTGCCGCGGCGCTCCCGTGTAAGCCAGAACGAAACGGCGATCAAGTTCCTCCGCAGCCAGCCGAATCGGCTGATGGTGAATGCCGTCCGGCTCCAGATGAATCGCGCTGACTCCGCCATACAAAGCAGGATAGTAATCCTGGCATCCCGTAGGGACTCGTATCAATTGCGCTTCAACGTTCTGCGCGATCTCACGGATCTTCTCCAACTCGAGTTTGCGACCGGTGAACTGAGCCAGTGCTGCGGTGGTCGCGACCATCAACGCCGATGATCCGGAAATTCCCGCGCCCGCCGGAGATTCCGAACTGGTCTCAAGCTCAAAGCCGCCTTGCGGTGCAAAGAATCGCGCGAGATAACCTGCCAGGGGATGCTGGAAGCGCTGCGCTGCGCAGAGTTCGGCAAAGTTCGCGAACTCTTCACGCCGGTTCGTGTCCAGCGAAATCAGCCGAATCTGCGCGCCCTTGAGCGGCGTGATCTTGCACCGCGTCAGGATGCTCACCGCGAAGTTCACCGTCACCGCGCCCGGATGGAAAAGGTACAACGGCCAGATGTCCAGTGTCCCGCCGGCCAGGTCCACACGGCAGGGCGCGTGCGCCACGATGCTGTGTTCGCTGCTGCTGGAACCGTTTTTAGCTGCCAAGGTTATTCCGTGTAGAACTGTGCCATGTTGCGGAATTTTTCATAGCGGTCGTTAATAAGCTCGTCGCCGTCGCGGTGTTTGATTTCCGCGTAGTGCCGAAATAGAACTTCATCCACTTTGGCAGCCGCGCCATCATGGTCCAGATGCGCGCCGCCATCGGGTTCAGGAATGATTTCATCGATCAGTTGCATTTCTTTGAGATCAGGAGCGGTGATTCGCAGCGCCTGCGCCGCCACTTCCTTCTTCGACGCGTCGCGCCACATGATGGAAGCGCACCCCTCGGGGGAAATCACCGAATACACTGAGTTCTCCATCATGAAAACGCGATCGGAAACAGCCAGCGCCAGCGCGCCGCCGCTGCCTCCTTCTCCCGTGATCGTGGTTAGAATCGGAACCCTGAGTCGCGCCATCTCGCGCAGGTTGCGAGCAATCGCCTCCGCCTGCCCACGCTCTTCCGCGCCCAATCCCGGATACGCCCCTGGCGTGTCTATGAACGTGAAAATCGGCCGGCCGAATTTTTCCGCAAACTTCATGCAGCGCAGCGCCTTGCGATAGCCTTCCGGATTTGCCTGCCCAAAGTTGCGATAAACGCGCTGCTTAGTGTCACGCCCCTTTTGATGGCCGATCACCATCACCTCATCGCCGTGATAGCGCGCCAGCCCGCAGACAATCGCCGGATCGTCGCCAAACGCGCGATCGCCGTGAACCTCGCTCCACTCGGTAAAGAGCCGCTCCACATAATCCAGCAAGAAAGGACGCTGCGCATGCCGCGCCAACTCCGTCTTCTGCCAGGCATTGACGTGCAGACGAATCTGCTCGCGCAGAAAGTTCACCTGATGCTGGAGGTGCTTCAGCTTGAGATGAGCGTCCTGATCAGCGCCTGCCTTGGCCTCAAGCTCGGCAATCTGCGTCTCAATGCCTGCGAGTTGTCTCTGCGCTTTGACTGCTGGGTCCAAAATAGCTCCTGGCTACTAATCAATCACCCGCACCGCTCCGCGTCCGCACAGCTCTTCCACGCGCGCAATAAACGCGCGGTCTGGACACACATTATATCCATCGGCCTCCATCACAACCATGAAGTCCCCAGCGCGCTCCAGATCGAACAACACCTTCGCCTCCCCGCGCTTTTCCTTGCAAATCCCGTACAGAGCATCCACTGTTCCGGCACTCGAGCTGTCGAGTGGCACGCGAATCCGAATCGACTTTGGCAAGCTCGGTTTCGCTTCATCGAGCGGCGTCAACTGCGCAATTGCGATCTTCGGATTCGATCCTTCTTCCGCCCGCACGCTCGCCTTCACCAGCATCGGGATCTCCTGCTTCAAGATGTTCTGCAGCCGCTTGTACGCCTCGGGGAACACGATCGCCTCGATCGCGCCGGTCATGTCTTCCATCACTGCATTGGCGTAGAGATCGCCCTTGCGCGACTTCATCACCCGCACGCCGCTGATGATTCCGGCCGTTGTGATCTCATCGCGTCCGGTGCCGGTCGTCATCTGGCTCATCGTCTCCACCGTTAGCGCGCGGAAGTCTTCCAGCTTATCGCGATACTTCTCCAGCGGATGTCCCGTAATGAAGAATCCCAGGACTTCTTTTTCGCTGGCCAGACGCTGGTGCTCGTCCCATTCCGGGACATTCGGCAGCTTCTCGCCGTTGCCGTTCATCGCTTCATCCTGCGCGAACACGCCGAACAGCCCGTGCTGGCCCATCTCGGCATCGCGTTGCGACTTTTGCGCCCGCTCCATCGCTTTATCCAGCACGGCCATGAGCTGCGCGCGATTCCCGAACGCGTCCATCGCGCCGGCTTTGATCAGCGACTCAATCACTCTGCGGTTCAGCAGCCGCAGATCGACTTTCTCGCAAAACTCAAAAATTGTCTTGAAGCGGCCAACCTGCTTCCGCGCCGCCACGATCGACTCAATCGCGTTGCCGCCCACGTTCTTCACCGCCGCCAGGCCAAAGCGAATCGCGCTCCCGTGCGGCGTGAAATAAGCATCGCTCACGTTGATGTCCGGAGGCTCCACGGCAATGCCCATTTCGCGGCATTCCTTGATGTACTTCACCACGTTGTCCGTATTGCCGGTCTGCGACGTGAGCAGCGCCGCCATGAACTCCACCGGATAATGCGTCTTCAAGTACGCCGTGTGATACGCCAGCAGCGCGTACGCCGCTGAGTGCGACTTGTTGAATCCGTATCCGGCGAACTGCTCCATCAGGTCAAAGAGTTTGACAATCTTCTTTTCAGGAAAGCCGCGCTCCATCGCGCCTTTCACAAAACGCTCGCGTTGCTGCGCCATCTCCGCCGCAATCTTCTTTCCCATCGCGCGGCGCAGCAGATCGGCTTCACCCAGCGAGTACCCGGCCAGTGCGTTCGCAATCTGCATCACCTGTTCCTGATAGACGATCACGCCCAGCGTCTCTTTCAGGATCGGCTCCAGCTCCTTCAGCTCGTATTCCACCTTGCGCCGGCCCCACTTGCGCTCGATGAAATCGTCAATCATGCCGCCCTGGATCGGCCCCGGGCGGTACAGCGCGTTCAGCGCCGTCAGATCCTCTACCGTTGTTGGTTTGTACCTGCGCAGCACGTCGGTCATCCCGCCCGATTCAAACTGGAAGATTCCCGAGGTCAACCCGGTGTGGAAGACCTTCTCGTACGTCTCCGCGTCATCCAGTGGGACCGTCTGCATGTCCAGCTTCTCGCCGCGCTGCGCGATCAGCTTCAGCGCATCGTCCACGATCGTCAGCGTGGTAAGCCCGAGAAAATCCATCTTCAGCAGGCCCATCTTCTCCACCGCCTTCATGTCATAGGCGGTCACGATTTCGTCGTTCTTGGTCTTGTGCAGCGGCACCAGCTCCGTCAGCGGCTGGGGAGAAATCACCACGCCCGCCGCGTGCACGCCCGAGTTGCGCGCCAGCCCTTCCAGCTTGCGCGCCGTATCAATCAGTTCCTTGATCTGGCTTTCGTTGTCGTACGCCTGCTGCAGCGGAGGCGAATCGTCCAGCGCCTGATCAAGCGTGATTCCAATTGTGTTCGGCACCAGCTTGGCAATGCGGTCCACGTCGCTATACGGAATGTCCATCGCGCGGCCCACGTCTTTGATCGCGGCTTTCGCGGCCATCGTGCCAAAGGTGATAATCTGCGCCACGTTCTCGCGCCCGTATTTCTGCGTGACGTAATCAATCACCTGCCCGCGCCGGTTCATGCAGAAATCAATATCGATATCCGGCATCGAGACGCGCTCCGGATTCAGAAAGCGCTCAAACAGCAGCTCATTCTGCAGCGGATCGATGTCCGTGATTCCCATCGCATAAGCCACCAGCGCGCCTGCGGCTGATCCGCGCCCCGGCCCCACGGGAATCGAGTTCTCTTTCGCATAGCGAATGAAGTCCCACACGATCAGGAAGTATCCCGAAAACTTCATCTGCTGGATGATGCCGATCTCGCGCGAGAGCCGCTCTTCGTAGTCCGCGCGCGACTTCTTCAGCCGGCCCGCTTCCGCCATCGCCGCCAGCATCGTCCACCGGCGCGCAAAACCTTCCCGCGCCACGTGCTCAAAGTAGCTGTCGAGCGTGTAGCCCTCCGGAACCTGAAATTCCGGAAACGGATTCTTAACCTTCGCCAATTTAAAGCCGCAGCGCTCGGCAATTTCCAAGGTGCGCCGCAGCACGTCTTCGCGGCCGTTGAACAGTCGCGCCATTTCGTCCGCCGGCTTCACATAAAACTGGTTGGTCTCAAACTTCAGGCGGTTGGTCTCGTGGATGGACTTTCCTGTCTGCACGCACACCAGCACGTCCTGCGCGTGGGCATCGTCTTCGCACAGATAGTGGCTGTCATTCGTCGCCACCATGGGAATACCCAGCTCTTTTTCCAGCCTGAACAGGTCCGGATGAATCCTGTGTTCTTCCTTCAGCCCCTGGTCCTGGATCTCAATAAAGAAGTTGTCCTTGCCGAAGATCTCGCGATACTCCGCCGCAGCCGACTTCCCTGCCTCGTACTTCCCTGCCAGAAAGTTCTCGCACACCTCGCCGGCCAGGCACCCGCTCAGCCCGATCAAGCCCCGCGCATGCTCCCTAAGAAACTTCTTGCTGATGCGCGGCTTGTAGTAAAAGCCGTGCAGGCTGGCTTCCGACGTAATCTTCATCAGGTTACGGTAGCCTTCGTCGTTTTCCGCCAGCACCAGCAGATGGTTGTAGGTGTCTCCTTCGGGCGGCATGCGGTCCGTGTGGTGGTCTTCCTTCTTGCAGATGTACAGCTCGCATCCCACAATCGGCTTGATGCCCTGCTTTTCCGCCGCCGTCACAAACTCCACCGTGCCATAAATGTTGCCGTGGTCCGTCATGGCGACAGCCTTCTGCCCCAGCTCTCCGACGCGCTTTACCAGCCCCTCAACGCCGCACGCGCCGTCAAGCAGCGAATAATCCGTATGCAAATGGAGATGAACAAATTCAGTCATGGATGGGTCTACTCTCCATTATATTGGCCATCTCCTGCCGCGCGACCTGTGTACCGTTGTGTAAGTCTGTGGAATTCAAGATACTTGCTGCATCGCTCGGCCCTTGCTTTTCCGATCTGTGTTCCTCTGTGTTCATCTGTGGTGCATTCTCATTATCCGATCCTCCGGTCACTCCACCGGGGTCCCCGGCAAACGTTTCGTGTGGGCTGGCTGTGTTCCGCTGCGTTTCAAAGGTGTTGGCTTTGGCTTTCCGATCCCGCGCGATCGCGTGCGATCCCGGCGCTCTCGGCGATTCCTGGGTACCCCTATGCTCCACCCCGAATCTAAACGACTTATCAGCCGTCACCCCGGAGTGCAGTCGTTCTGATCCGTGTTTTTCAGTGGCATCTGTGGCTAAACGGTTTTGACTTTGCCCTTCACCTTCTCTGTGTTCCTCAGTGCCCTCTGTGGTTAAACGGTTTTGATTTTCTACTTTGTGTTCCTTCGTGTCCTTTGTGGTTAAAAGGTCTTGGTTTTGCGTCTCAAAGATTTTGGAGTTGCTCTTCCGATCACGGCGATTCCGGCGATCACGGGCGATCACGCGCGATCCCCTTGCTCCTATCGCCACGCTCCACAGCATCAGCCCGGCCATTTTTTCCGTGATCCTTCCACTCGCCAGGCTCTTCGTCACCCGATACAGATTCACCATCACCGACTGCTCGTCTTCCAACGGCACCAGCTCCAGCTTTTCCGGCCGGTAGCTCATCATCTTCGCGTGGCCATGACACCACCGCTCCCCGCGCACCTGCGGCGCCCGGCACCCTCGCCCGTCGGTGTACCGGTACTCACACCTCGGCGCTCTTCCTGCTTTCTCCAGTAACTCCCGCTGCCGTTGCGCAAAGGCCTCTCTGGCTGCGGCTTCCTTAGCTTTTTCCGCTTCCGCTCGCGCCCGCCGTGCCTCTTCTTCCCGGCGCAGCCGTTCCTTCGTCTCCACATCCAGTTCCAGGGTCCAGTACTGCCCGTGCTGCACTCCTGCTTCTTCCGCTCTGCGCTGGGCTCTTTCTGTATCGCGAAGCGCCCGCTGCGCCATCTCCTGCCACCATCCGGTGGTGTGCGTGGCGATGTACTTCATCATTCCTTCAGGCGTATCGTCTTTCAGCCGCGCGACGTCTCCGGGCCTCCACGGCAGTTGCCTGGGGTTGAGCGGCTCCGGCTTCGGCAACACCCCCGGCGGAAGCCTCTCCGGCTCCTGCTGCGGCAGGATCTTCACCCGCCACGGCTCATCCAGCACGAACTTCATGTCCGCGTATGACTCTTCGTGGGCTTCTTCTGCTCTGTGTGTTTCAGTGGGATCAGTGGCTAAGAGCTTTTGATTTTGACTTTCAACTACTTCGTGTTCCTTCGTGTCCTTTGTGGTTAAAGGGTTTTGATTTTGGGCTTGGTTTTCTGATCTCGGCGCTGACGGCGATGTCGGCGATGACGGCGATGGACAAATGGACTGTGTAGACATGGGGAGAATGTCCTTTTATTGACGATTTGTGTGCGACGCTTTAGATCCTCCCAGAGCTTCGTCCGGGAGCGATCTCGCGCCGCTCTGGGCAGAACGCCCAGTTCATGCAAGATTCAGCTAACTACCAAATACCAAGAGCCAACTACTGGCTTTCAATATCAACCCCCATTCTGTCACATTTTATTCGCCGAATCAAGGGCGAAAATAGGACAGTGCTCCGGCGCGAAAAAGGACAGCTCTAAATGGCCAACACGGGCGTTACAAAGTCAGCTATTAGCTAGGAAACAACGAGAACGCTGGACAGGGTTCGTGAATCACAGGCTCGGGTTTTCGCAAGCAGCGCAAGAACAGCATCCGTGGTCGTGTCATTCGAGCTGATGTGAAAGCCCCGACAGCCAGGCTTATGAGAATTCGGGCACAGACGAAACTTTTTCTGCAATCGAGGAAAATCGCAGTCGGCACGCGCGAACTTAAGGGAATGGAGCGAAACCTATCCGCGCTCACTTGTTCTTCCTGCTGTTAATCAGCGGCAAGGTTTTGCAGTCCAAACCGCGTTTTCATCTCGCGCCGGCCCAGGGCTGTCACGCGCAGCGCACGGCTGTCCAGGTCCTGGCTCACCCATCTTTTTTTCAGCGCGAGTTCCAACAGAGCAGCGCCGAGCGCACCACCCAAGTGCGGGCGGCGCTCGCTCCAGTCCAGACACGCGCAGGCAAAACGCCGGCGCAATTTGTGCGCCGCGTCCAGATCAATGCTCAAGCTACACAGCGCCTTCTCTCCCTGCGAGGTCACTTCATAATCACTGCCGTTGCGGGAAGCCGCTGAGAGCCATTTAAGTCTGTGCAGGCGGTCGTGCAGTGACACGCCCAGAGTTCCCGCTATATGGTCATAGCAGGTGCGGGCAAAACGCAGCCGGTCAGGGGTATTGGGAACAAATTGGGGCCGCGCGCCGCCGGCCAGAACACTCAGTCCTTCCAGCACTTCGGCCACGCCTGCCCCTTCCAGCCGATAATAACGATGCTTGCCCTGCGCATGCACTTTGATCAGGCGCTCCGCCATCAGGCGGCTCAGATGCGCGCTGGCCGTGGACGGGCTGACGTTCGCTACCACGGCCAGCTCCGTGCTGGTGCGGGCATGGCCGTCAGAAAGGCAATAGAGCATGCGCGAGCGCGCCGGATCGCCGATGGCGGCGGCAATGCGCGAGACTGCAGTGTCGTGATTTTGGTCGACATTCATACTTCGATGATAAACGAAGTGTTAATGTCAAGCCAATGCCATAGTTGTCCTCTGGAGGAGCCGAAATGATCGTGACCTGCGTGATCCGCTATGAGATTGATCCGTTTCAGAAGGAGGAGTTCAGGAACTATGCCGAGAACTGGGGCCACATCATTCCCCGCTGCGGCGGGCAGCTTATAGGATATTTTCTTCCCTATGAAGGCACGAACAATGTTGCCTGGGGCCTGATTGCCTTTGATAGCCTGGCGGCGTATGAAGCATATAAAGCTAGGCTCAGGGGTGATGAAGATGCGCGCGCAAATTTTGCTGTGGCGCAAAGCAAGCGGCTGATTCTGCGCGAGGAACGAAATTTTGTTGAGGCGGTGGAATCCACGCTCAGCTTCCCTTCCCCCGCGCCACATAAGGAGAACGCCCATGCCAACGCAAGCTGAAAAAGGACTCGCCTTTCGCGCGCTGCACCAGCGCAACCGCGCATTCATTATCCCCAATCCTTGGGACGTCGGTTCGGCGCGGCTGCTGGCGCACATGGGATTTGAGGCGCTGGCCACCACCAGCATGGGCTACGCCTTCTCCGTTGGCAAAGCCGACGGCGCCGTGGGACGCGACGAAATGATTGCCCATGTGGCCGAGCTGGCCGCCGGCACGAACCTGCCGGTGAGCGCCGACCTTGAAAACTGCTATGCCGACGAACCGAAATTAGCGGCGGAAACCATCAAGCTTGCGGCCGCCGCGGGAGTGGTAGGCGGTTCCATTGAAGACGCCACCGGCCGGCCGGAGCAGCCGATTTATGAATTCGCTCAGGCGGTAGACCGCGTGCGCGCAGCCGTAGCAGCAGCGCGTGGGCTTCCCTTCACCTTTACGCTGACAGCGCGAGCGGAAAATTATCTGCATGGCCGGCCCGATCTCAAGGACACCATCAGGCGCCTGCAGGCGTTTCAGGAGGCTGGCGCCGACGTTCTCTATGCTCCGGGGCTGCGCAGCAAAGAAGATATTGCCACGGTCGTGAGTTCGCTGGACCGTCCGGTGAACGTGCTGATGGGACTGCAAGGCGTGTTGCTGAGCCTGGACGAGCTTTCCGCGCTGGGAGCCCACCGGATCAGCGTGGGCAGCGCGCTACAGCGGACTGCGCTGGGCGCGTTCCTGCGTGGTGCACGGGAGATGCGCGAGAAAGGCACCTTTACCTTTGCCAATGAGGCAGCCAATCCAAAGGAGATCAAGGATGTGTTTGCATCTCCGGGAAACGTAAGATCTCGCCGCTGATTACGCTGCTTCGCGCAAAGTCAAAACCTTACCGCTGATTGACGCTGATGACGTGATTTCCGCAAGGTTTTGCCCGTTTCGCTTAAACTGATCTCGCTGCCATGACGCCCACGAAATCCAAATCCAAGCCCGCCAAACCTCAGAAGCGCACTCGGTCCACTCCGTCCACAACGTCCACTCAGGATTCCGCCTCGCTTCAGGGCTGGGTTGCCATCGCCGGCTTCCTTGGACTGCCTACCGCTACGGCTCAGCGCTGGGCGCGCACCGGCATGCCCGTCCGCAAACAAGGACGCTTCACCGTCGCCGACAAAAGCGAACTCCAGCAATGGCTCGGACGGGAATCACACATGCCCGCTCCCGCGCAGGTGGTCGGTAAGAACACCGATCTGGCTTCGGCGCTCAAGCAGTCCATCTCTGCTGCCAAAAAGCCTAAAAGAGGATGAGGCGGGAAACCGCGGGACGAAACTCGCAACCTATTAGCTTCTGAACGAAAGCATCTCCGCCTGAAGATAAACCTTTTTCCGTAAGTGTCCGCTACTCTAAAACGCTCCGCCACCGCCGCCGCCGAAGCCTCCGCCAGAAAAGCCTCCACCGCCGCCGCCCCAACCGCTTGAGCGTGAACTCGAGCGAGGAGCCGAAACGAACGCAGACGTCGCTTGCTGACTCATGGAGCCGAGACTGTTCACGAAGTAGAACGTATTGAATGTGGTCCAGTTTCCCTGATACCACGTAGGCGGGTTCTGAATGATGCCTTCAAATGCCTTGGCCCAGCGATGCTCTACTCCCAGAGCCATAGCGAAAGGAAGATACTTTTCGAACGTGTCCGGCGGCATGCGCTTGAGGCGATCGGAATCAACCCGGTTCATGAACTCCTCGAAGCCCAGAATCTGCACGCGCGTCTGAGCGCCCTTCATGCTGGTGGCAGTGAGCTGCCGTCCGAAGAGAAAAATGATGATCGCAGCGAAGATGCAGGAGATCACAGTCGGCCCGATGGAATTGAGGAAATCGGCCCAGTTGAGTGCCTGAGCCGCCACGTACGGCAGCCCCACCGCGAGCGCGCCCAGGACCCACAATCCGGCTGCCGAATCCGGATCCACCGAGTACATGCCCTGCGCCTTCAGCGAGCTCACAATCTCGCTCTTCATCGTCGGAAGCACGGTATAGAAATGGTTGCGCAGCTCGGAAATCCTTGTCACGGTGCCGCCGCCGGCGAAGATCTTCTCCAGCATGGCCCGCTCGTAGTCGTTCAGATCGGTCCACTGTTCGCGATTTTTGAGCAGATGCAGCTCGTAGTCGTGGCTGGTAAAGAGCAGCACGCGGTGCTGGACTTCCACGATTTTGATATAGCCGCGCACCGCCAGGTCCACCAGCACGGCCGTGATGTCGCGCGGATGAACGCGATCGTCAACCAGCGTGCCGACTTCAGCGGGCCGCATGCCTTGCGGCGGATCGTAAATCGGCGCAACCGAGCGTCCGGGATCGGGATCGCGGCCCTTGTACCACCACAACACGAACATCACCGCAAACGACCAGAACGGCAGAGTGATAATGGGATTGCTGCGGATAAATTGCATCGTCCGGGTGAACCCGCTGGGCTGGTGGAGAATGCCCTTCTCCAGAGCGACATCAATCGTCAACCCGCCGCGCATGGGCAGAGGTCCGGGAGTTTCGAACGTGGCGGTTGCTCCCTCGACCGATGCGCTGGCTTTGTCCGAGGAGCCGTAAACGCCGTAAAACGCCTGCGCCCGCAGCCCGCCGCTCGCATTGGGCGGAAAGAAGACCGTTGCAGAAGCCGCGTCAATCGGCACCAGCCAGTCATTCCCGGTAACGTTCCAGTAGAACTCGTCATATTGGTCGAAGTATTTGGTTCCGTTGAGAACCAGATACTCAATGTTCACCGTGCGCGTGGCGTCAGTGGCTCCCGGCACATAGATTTTCAATTTCAGGAATCCGCCCGCGTGCCGCCTCTCGTATTTCAGCGCGGAGCCATTCTCCCCGGTAATGCTTTCCACGCGCAACGACAGGGAGTAATTGCTCCCGTTCGGGCCGGGATAGTCGAGCGGAATATCGCGATAAACTCCCTGGTACGCGCCGCGAAATTGAAAGCTGATGTGTTCTTCGATCCGCGCTGAACCATCGTTGTAAACGTGGATGGTGTCCTCAAAGCGTGTGATGTGATAGCTGCGCGCCCACGCCGCCGACGCGGAACAGAACAGCAGAAGAAGAGCGAGGGCCTTAACTGTGACTGCTCGCCCTGAGCACGACTGGCCGGCATATAGCGTGATCTTCAATTTTGATTTTTTGGCAATTTGAGCCGTTCTGCGGGCGTCTGAGCCCGCAGGCGAAATCCTGAGCACGACCGTGCGAAGGATCTCGTGCTATCGATAGTGAACACCTAAAACTTCACCGCCACATTTTCCCGGTCGGCCACGTTGTCCATTTCAAAGAACTGGCGGACGTGGAAGCCAAACATGCCGGCAACAATATTGGTTGGGAACGACTGCACGCGGGTGTTGAAGTCGCGCACCACGGCGTTGTAATAGCGGCGGGCGTTCTGGATGTTGTCTTCGATGGAGTTGAGCGAGGCTTGCAGGCTGGTGAACTGCTCTGACGCACGGAGTTCCGGATAGCTTTCCGCCACCGCAAACAAACTCTTCAGCGCGCCCGTAAGCTGGCTTTCTGCCTGCGCCTTGTCGGCTGGAGTGGTGGCCTGCATGGCCATCGAGCGGAACTTCGCCACGTTCTCAAATGTGCCTTTTTCGTGCGCGGCGTACCCCTTCACCGTCTCCACCAGATTAGGGATCAAGTCGTGCCGGCGCTTGAGTTGGACATCGATGTCCGACCAGGCCGAGTCGGCCCGCACCCGGAGTTGGACCAGGCTGTTGTACATCCCGGCCAGAATTAGCACCGCAGCCCCGATAAGAATAAGGACGACAATCAGGCCCGTCATCTCGCCTCCCAATGCTTCAACGGTCGCTTACGGAATCCATATGAGCCGACCGGTACAAGCGCTGAAAGTAACACGCGGCAGAACTTGCGCGCAAATCAGACGAGGTTGGGACGAGTCTTATGACGTCTTAACCTTAACAATGAGCTTAAGAGCTGGAATACAGATTTACGAATCGCGCAGTTATGAAAATCTGGATTTTCTCTCTCTAGGCCGGTGGCAGCTTCTTATCTCCTCTAAGGTAAATATCTGATTGCAAAGACTATTCATCGTTGGGCTGCGCTTGGCACACCGTTTGCAAAGATTTGTTTATTTATCCTCGCGGCGTTAACCCTAAGAGTCATAAAAACCCGAGTAACAGGACCAATTCTGAAGTGAGAAACGATCACTGAAGGAGCAACGATGAGAAAAGGAATTCTGATAAGCACATTATTTTGTGCTCTCTTCACGTTCTTGAGCGTTGTTGGTTTCGCCCAGGAATCCAGTGTGAAGGGAAATTTGGTCGGCACCGTGGTGGATTCCACTGGCGCCGTGGTCCCAGGGGCTAAGGTGACAGCCACCGGCCCAGGGGGTACTTACACCGCTACCAGCGATAATACGGGCAGCTTTAGCTTCACGCGATTAGATCCCGGCCAATATACAGTCAAAGTCGAAGGCCAGGGGTTCAAAGCAGCCGACGTTAAGGGCGCAGTCGTCGCCGTCGGGCGCACGTCCAATTTGAAAATCTCACTTGCACCTGGTGTCGCAACGGAAACGGTCGAGGTCAATGCAACCGCGGTGACGGTCGACACAACTTCCAGCGCAACGGGCTCCAATCTGAGCGACGCCTTTTATAATGCCGTGCCGGTCCCACGAAATGTATCGGGGCTATTCTATGTGGCTCCAGGTGTCGATGATAGCGGAGGTGCCGGTAAGTCGAATCCGTCGATTTCGGGCGGCTCTGGTCTGGAAAATCTCTACATTGCAGACGGTGTGAATATCACCGACGCTGCTTTTGGCGGGTTGGGAATTTTTACTCGTATTTACGATTCCGTAGGCACCGGAATTAACTTGAGTTTCATTAAGGAAGTGCAGGTTAAAACGGGTGGATTTGAGCCTCAATATGGGCAGTCAACCGGCGGAGTAGTACAAATTGTTACAAAATCAGGAAGCAACGCTTATCACGGATCACTTGGCTTCTTCGGTGCACCGAGGTGGGGCGCTGCTACGCCAAAGCAGAGAGACAATTTCCGAAATAACAAAGTCGGTCAAGATTTCTTCAGCTCCGGCGGACCCGGGATTGGTAACCTGTTTGCGGGTCCTGCTGCTTACGACATCAGTGGCGAAATCGGCGGTTATGTGCCGCATTTCAGAGAGAACCTCTTCTTCTTTGGTTCCTATAACCCTTCTCTGAACACCGACTATATCACCCCGCCTCAGTTCGCGGGCAGCCCACAGTTCTTCCAATCTCAAGGGTTTACGGGAACTCCTCCGCAAGTGGGTTTGTTCACCACGCTTGGCGGCAAGCCAGCTTATCTCAGAGCCTTCACCAATAATTATGCCGCGAAGCTCACTTACAAATTGAACAACTCTCATACATTGGAGACGTCGGTCTTTGGTGATCCAACCTCCACCAACAACGCACCGTTCCGGATTGTCAACGCGCAAGATACCACCGTTTATAGCAAAATCAATTTCCAAACCCGGAACTTTGTGGCGCGCTATAACGGAACATTCAGTCCGACCTGGCTGGTGGATGCTAACTTCACCTGGAACCATAATGCGTTTACGGAGACGCCAGGCAGCCCTAACGTTTTCGGCGTTACAGACCGGACGCTCACCGGACTCAGCCCGGTTCTGGAAGGACTCGGTTTTGTTGAAAACCATAATGCCAACAACTTTGGCTACACCATCGACACTTCCAAGACGGTTCGCTTCCTAGGCACACACACCTTCATGCTAGGAGGAAACGAAACGTTGCTGAACTACGACAATATCAAGGCCCGGTCGGGTGGTTTTTTCCCGGTCCCGGATCTTGGGCCTGCCGGCAATGCAGCGGTCTATGGACCGGATTGCACAGCGCCCAACGGGACGGATCTCTGCCCGCTCGGTCATTTGATGGACGTTCAGTTCTCGTTACGTAAAACAAAAGCTTCGGTGTGTCCTTCTTGTCCTTTGTACACGAGGCTGGACGGAACCCAAGTTCCAGTATTCTTGTTATCTTCGCGTGCAGAGTACGGACCACCAACGGTTGCTACGGAGGGAGCTGCCTATGCTGTCTACGGCAATGATTCCTGGCAGATGAACAAGCACCTCAGTTTGAGCCTAGGTCTGCGCTGGGAGCAGTACCGCATGGCTGGAGTGCAGCAACACTTCACCTTTATCGACAACTGGGCGCCGCGTCTGGGCATTGTCTATGACCCGCTCGGTGATCGCAAATCCAAGGTCTACCTCAACTGGGCGCGTTATAACTACCAGATGCCGCTCGATGCTGCGATTCGGTCACTCAGCAATGAGTTAGATCTCTTTGGTCTGATTATGAGGCCCGAGATCAGTGCAGATAATAAAGTTACTGTCGTTCCCGATGCCGCCCACGTTCTGAACCAGCAATTCGGAGCTCAGATCGCCAATTCAGCTCAGGGCGGTGGCGGTGAGGGGTTCGCTAACGGCACCAAAATGCAATATGAAGATGAGTACGTAGCCGGCCTGGAGCATGAGTTCCCAAAGGGAATTGTTGTCAGCGCCCGATATATTGATCGCCGTCTGCGTCGCGTCGTGGAAGATATGGGCGGAGTTTCTCCCGAAGCTGCATTGGCCGGCATCCCGCAAATCTTCCTGATTGGCAATCCACATGCCGGTGGAGACCTGTTTACCAACGAGCCGGTCCCGACATTGGTTCCGAATACAGCCTCCTGCCCGGCTGGAACAGTGGCCAGCGCCAGTCAGGATGCCAACTTCTCAAACTTCACCGATGGTCTGCAAGCTTGTTTTACGGCGCCGAATGGCGTTGATGCAGCTAGCGGTTTGCCCTTGGGCACCAACGGACAAATCGCTGGAACGCCCATCCCTGATGGAATCTCGGATGGATTCGTGACTCCAGTTCGCAACTACCAGGCAGCGGAACTGGAAGTGAACAAAGCGTTCAGCGCGGGCTGGCTGATGCGATTTAATTACCGCCTCGCTTATCTGCGCGGAAATTACGAAGGCGCGTTCCGCAATGACAACGGTCAAACCGATCCTAGTATCAGCTCACTCTTTGATTTCACATCGGGTGTGATGAATCTGCTGGGCGACCAATTCGCGGTCGGCCCACTGAACACGGATCGTCATCACGTGGCGAATCTTTTCGCAAGTTACACCTTCAGCAACTCGATGCTGAAGGGATTGACCCTTGGAACCGGCATGCGGATCCAGAGCGGTACGCCCATCAGTGAATTCGCTAACCATCCGGTTTATGGAAACGCTGGGGAAGTTCCGCTCGGTGGCCGTGGCCTCTTGGGGCGGACGCAGCCAACTGGCGCTATTGATTTACACGGTGAGTATGCCCGCAAAATGAGTGAGCGCTACACACTTCATCTTGTGGCTGACATGTTCAACGTAACCAACTCCCTGCCTGTTGCGACGCGCGATCAACTGCGTGATCTAAGCTTCCAGGCGCCGGGCTCAAACCTGGTCCAGACGCTGGAAGTTCCGCCGAATCCGGGCGCAGGTGACTTCCTTACCCCAACCAGTTTCCAGAATCCGTTCTATGCACGTTTCGGAGTAAGAATTCAGTTCTGATCTGGAAACAGGTGTAAACTTCAGGGAGGGCATTTACGCCCTCCCTGGCCTTTTTACGAACTGTCGAAGTTCGTTAACGGAGAGGCTACAATGTGCAGATTCTCTTTCATCTTTATCCTCTCTCTTGCGTTCTCCAGCACAGTATCTGCCCAACGAATCCCGGAGTCTTCAGCCATGTCGCGTCAGATCAATGGCGTGATTAGGCTGGATGGCAGGCTTGCCCCGCAAGGAGTACTCGTGCTTCTGGATTTTGCTGGCAGTCGGGAGACCGCGCCTGCGGGCGCTGGGGAACTCGCACGCACGATGACCGATTCGAGCGGGAAGTTTAGCTTCGATCACCTGGAGCAGTTCGGTAGAAATGCCGGCCAGGAACTATTTGCGGTCACGGTTCACTTCACCGGTTACAAAAACGTAT
>DATEGH010000159.1:0-22843 GCA_035280185.1 Terriglobales bacterium | reverse complement strand
AGCGGATCGAGTTCGGTCATCAGAATATGTGATGCAGGCAAAAGCTTTGCTGCTGGAAGCAGCCGCCGTTATACTGTGCCCTCTTGATGGTTACTCTGCAGCAGGCAATCGAAAAGTTCTTTTCCGCGGATTCGCTGTCAGCCGATGCCTCCCGGCAGGCGCGCGAACTCTTTCTGGAACTACGCAATGCGCTTACTGAAGGTAAAGTCCGCGCCGCCGAGAAGCAAAATGGCCGTTGGAGCGTGAATGCCTGGGTGAAGAAAGGCATCCTCCTGGGATTCCGGTTGGGCGGACTCGAAAAGATGAGCACTGAGGATGACCCGCTTTCGTTTGTAGATAAGAGCACCTTCCCTGCCCGCCGTTTCCGGTTGGAGGACCGTGTCCGCGTGGTTCCCGGCGGTTCCTCGGTGCGCGAAGGAGCGCATCTTGCTCCGGGTGTGATCTGCATGCCGCCGATGTACGTGAACGTCGGAGCTTATGTGGACGAAGGCACGCTGATTGATTCGCACGCGCTGGTGGGATCGTGCGCGCAGATCGGCAAGCGCGTGCACCTGAGCGCGGCGTCCCAGATCGGCGGAGTGCTGGAGCCAGTGAACGCTTCGCCGGTGATCGTTGAGGATGATGTCCTCGTTGGCGGAAACTGCGGCGTTTATGAAGGCACACAGGTACTGCGAGGCGCAGTCTTGGCCGCCGGAACCATTCTGACGCGCGGAACGCCGGTGTACGATCTCGTTCGCGAGCAGGTGTACCGGGCCGGCGCGGAAAGCCCTCTTGTAATTCCGGAGAATGCCGTCGTCGTTCCCGGCGCGCGCGCAGTCACCCGGGGTAAGGCAGCCGAGTGGGGGCTTTCGCTCTATACGCCGGTGATCGTGAAGTATCGCGACGAAAAGACGCAAAGTTCAGTCGAGCTGGAGGAGTGGTTGCGGTGAGGCGATCCCAAAAAACGCAGATTCGGTTCCTGATCGCCTTCTTCATGTTTGGCTGGATCGCCTTCCTCTTGTCATTCGTCGCGAATCACACTTCCTCGCCGCTGATTACCGCGCTTCCGCGTGTTCTGCGCTGGGCTGCGCTGATCGCCCTCTGCGGCTATTCCTGGTCACGACGCTCACTGACTGCCTGGATCTTCGCCGGCATGGTGCTGGGCGCGGAGATCGGATACGACTGGCCGGAGTTTGGCAAGAACCTCCAGGTCCTGAGCACGATTTTTCTCCGGCTGATCCGGACCATCGTCGCTCCGCTGATCTTCGGCACGCTTGTTGTGGGCATTGCCGGTCACGCGGACTTGAAGCAACTCGGGCGGATCGGCATCAAGTCGCTGATCTATTTTGAAGCGATTACCACGCTCGCACTGTTCATCGGCCTCGGGGCAATCAACCTCTCGCAGGCCGGCGCCGGGGTCACACCGCCGGCAAACGCGGCCGTGGCCCAGAGCAATGCCCCGCCGCAGAAAGCGTCCGACCTTATCCTGCACGTCTTCCCGGAAAACATCGCCAAAAGCGTCGCGGAAGGACAGGTGCTCCAGGTAGTCGTCTTCAGCATCATCTTCGGCATTGCACTGGCGCTGGTTGCTGATCAAAAGCGCCGACCGATGCTGGCGTTCTGCGAGAGCCTTTCTGAGGTGATGTTCAAGTTCACCAACATCGTGATGTGGACCGCGCCGGCAGGCGTCGCCGGCGCGGTTGCGTATACAGTTTCGACGATGGGCTTCGGCGTGATGGTGAATCTGCTCAAGCTGCTGGGAACTCTTTACGGAGCGCTCGCGGTCTTTCTGCTGTGCGTGCTGCTTCCGGTGGTGCTCTTGGCCCGATTGCCGCTTAAGAAGTTTCTTCGCGCCATCGCCGAGCCGGTGACAATCGCGTTTGCGACTGCAAGCTCTGAAGCTGCGCTGCCTCGCGCCATGGAATCCATGGAAGCCTTTGGAGTGCCGCGGCAGATCGTCGCTTTCGTCCTGCCCACCGGCTACAGCTTCAACCTTGATGGCAGCACGTTGTATCTGTCGCTTGCTGCGGTCTTCGTCGCGCAGGCGGCGGGGATTCATCTCAGCTTCGGCCAGCAGTTGGTGATGCTGCTCACTCTCATGCTGACGAGCAAGGGGGTAGCCGGCGTTCCCAGGGCCATGCTGGTAATCCTCGCGGCGACGGTCGACTCGTTCCATCTTCCAATGTGGCCTGTGCTCATCATCTTTGCCGTGGATCAATTGATGGACATGGCACGCACGGCGACGAACGTGCTCGGGAACTGCCTGGCTTCAGCGGTGGTGGCGCGCTGGGAAGGCGAGTTTGGAAGAGAAGCTCCCGATCGCACAGCGATGGATGCTATGGCGCAGTAAAGTTCTTCCTGTTCTCTGATAGCATCAGAATTTGGATATGCCTGCGGGAAAACTGCATCTGGTACCCCTCGGCGGCCTGGGCGAGTTCGGAATGAACTGCATGGCTGTCCGTTGGGGCGAAGACATTATTGTGATTGACGCCGGGCTCATGTTCCCCGAAACGGAACTGCTCGGCGTGGACATTGTAGTTCCCGACATCACCTACCTCATCCAGCACCGCGATAAAGTCCGCGGCATCGTCCTTACTCACGGGCACGAAGATCACATTGGCGGGCTTCCCTGGATTTTGAGCGAGCTGAACGTTCCGGTATTCGGAACGGAATTCACGCTGGCGTTAGTCGAAAACAAACTCGACGAACACGAACTGCTCGACGATGCCGACCTGCGCGAGATTCGCGCGGGAACCCGCTTTACCCTGGGTCCGTTCACCATTAATCCGATACAAGTCACGCATAGCCTCGTGGACTGCGTCGCGCTGGCGATCCACACGCCGCTTGGCGTTGTGATCCATACCGGCGATTTCAAGGTGGATCCGACTCCCACCGACAATCGTCTTTTTGATCTACACACGTTTGCCGAGTACGGCAAAGATGGCGACGTTCTGGCTTTGCTGCAGGATTCGACTAACGCGGAGCGACGGGGCTATACGCCCAGTGAGCGCGCCGTTCGCGGCCGCTTTGACGAGATTTTTGCCCGGGCCGAGCGCCGTCTGTTTATCTCCTGCTTTTCTTCATCCATTCACCGCATCAAGCTGACGATTGACCTGGCGCGCGAATACCGGCGCAAGCTGGCGCTGGTGGGGCGCTCGATTTCGGAAGCCGCAGATATCGCTCTCGATCTTGGATACTTTGACGTGCCCGAAGGCATGCTGATCCACGCCGGCCAGATCAAGGAATATCCGCCGCAGCAGGTCTGCGTGCTCATCAGCGGGACTCAGGGAGAGCCGATGTCGGCGCTTTCTCGTGCGGCTGTGGATAACCACAAGCACGCGAAAATCGAGCGCGGCGACACGGTCGTTCTCTCTTCCCGCATCATTCCCGGCAATGAAAAAAGCATTTACCGCATGATTGACCATCTCTTCCGCCGAGAAGCCGACGTGATCTACGAAGACGGCTCCATGCCGCCGGTCCACGTGAGCGGCCATGCCAGCCAGGAAGAGCTCAAGCTCATCATGAACCTGGTAAAGCCGCGCTACTTTATTCCCATCCATGGCGAGTATCGGCAGCTTCGCATTCACGCGGATCTCGCGCGCGGGATGCATGGCGCGGTTGGCCAGGTGCTCATGATGGAGAGCGGCGACGTGCTGGAGTTCGATGAACTGGGCGCGCGCAAGATTGAGAAAGTTCCCGTAGGCCGCATCTGCATTGATTCCGGCTCGCGCGGCGAGGTGGTGGAAGACCTGGTCATCAAAGATCGCCGGCATCTCAGCGAAGACGGTTTTGTTCTGCCCATCATCGCGATTAACAAGCTCACCGGAAGCGTGGAATCCATTCCCGAGATCGTGATGCGCGGTTTCGCCGCAGGCACGGAGAACGGCTTCCTACACGAAGCGCGCCGGTTGATCACGACAACGCTCGAAAATTCGACTGCCGAAGAGAAGGCCGACTACGGCGTGATCAAAGAAAAAGTCCGCGCCGACCTCAAGCGCTTTATCGCTAAGACAACTTCGCGCCGTCCGCTCATCATGCCGGTAATCCTGGAGATTTAGTGGCGGAAAAGCAACGCCGCTGGCTCCTTTGGCTGATCATAGCCCTTCTGGCGCTGGTCGCTGCCGGATTGTTGCTTCGCCCCGCGGCAGATACTCACCTTCGCGCCATGTCTCTGCTTCTGCGCTTCTCCGATCCCAAGGCGAGCGGATTCTCCACCAGCTTTGCCCGGCATCCGATCCGCGAAGAAGTGGGATCAGCGCAGACGCCGGAAGGCCCGCTGCCCTTCCGCTTGTATATTCCGCAGAACCTGAATCATCCTCCTGCCATGCTTTTGCTGCATGGAGTCCATCATCTTGGAATGAATGAGCCCCGCCTGGTAAGTTTTGCTCGAGCGCTGGCCGGCACAGGGGTGGAGGTGATGACGCCCGAGCTTCAAGACCTTGCGGATTACCGCATTACGCCGAAGACAATCAATGTGCTTGGAGATGCGGCCGTTGTCCTCAGCAGCAAGACTGAAGAAGGCGTGGGCGTGATGGGCCTGAGCTTTGCCGGAGGGCTTGCTCTGATGAGCGCAGCACGCCAGGAGTATGCGCAAAAAATCGCGTTCGTTGTTGCGGTAGGAGCACACGACGATATGTCCCGGGTGGCGCGCTTTTATGCGACTGACACGGTTGAGAAGCCCGACGGAACATCGGCCCACCTGGAAGCGCATGAATACGGCGTGCTGGTGCTGGCTTACTCTCATCTGGACCAGTTCTTTTCGAGCAGAGATGTACCCGCCGCGCAGAATGCGTTGCGGCAATGGCTCTGGGAGCAGCCGCAGAACGCTGAGAGCACTTCCCTGTCCTTGAGTCCCGCGGGTCGCGTGGAATTTGACGAGTTGGTGCATCATCGCAATCCCGTGGAGCAGCAATTGATGGCGGAAATCAAAACCCATCGCAACGAAATGGACGCGGTCTCTCCGCATGGACATCTAGCGCAGCTTCATGTTCCTGTCTTTCTGCTTCACGGCAGCGGCGACACCGTGATTCCCGCGGCGGAAACAGAGTGGCTCGCCAAGGATGTCCCGGCTGCCGACCTCAAGGCAGAACTGATCAGTCCAGCGCTGATCCACGTGAGCATGGAGGAGACGGTCACCCTGCGCGAGAAATGGGCGCTGGTGGACTTTCTTGCCGAGGTGCTCCACGCGGCAGATCACCTGGAACACTGATACGATACTGCTTCACCCATGGTCACGCTCTCCGATATTCAAAATGCCCGCTCGGTGCTGCACGGCATTGCTCTGCGCACGCCGCTGGTAGCCTGCAAGCTTCCGGAATCGCGCGACATTTACGTCAAGCCCGAGAATCTGCAACCGGTAGGTTCGTTCAAGTTGCGCGGGGCCTTTAACAAGATTGCTTCACTCGCGCCCGAGGAGCGGCAACGGGGAGTGGTGGCGCACTCCAGCGGAAACCATGCGCAAGGCGTCGCGTATGCCGCGCGTATGCAGGGAGTAAAAGCCACGATCGTAATGCCACGGAGCGCGCCGGCCATCAAGATCGAGGCCACGCGCGCGATGGGCGCTGAGATCGTCGCGGTGGGGCCGGCAAGTGAAGATCGCATCCGGCGCGCCGAAGAACTCGAAAAAGAGCGCGGGCTCGTTGCTGTCCCTCCTTACAACGACGAAAAGATCATTGCCGGCCAAGGCACGATTGGCCTGGAAATCATTGACGATATGCCATTCCCCGGCGTGGTCTTGGTTCCGGTGGGAGGCGGCGGGCTCATCAGCGGCATCGCAACTGCGATCAAGGAACAGAATCCGCGGGTTGCCGTCATTGGCGTTGAACCGGAGTTTGCCGCCGATGCGCGCGCCAGCCTGAAGTCCGGCAAGATTCAAAGCACAGCGGCGGAAAGCGCGGCCAAAACTCTGGCCGACGGTCTGCGTTCGCAGAGCGTGGGACCGATCAACTTCGAGCATATTCGCAAGTACGTGGACGACATCATCACGGTGAAGGAAGACGAGATCAAGCAGGCCATGCGGCAGTTGCTCTTCTCGGCGCGGATTCTGGCGGAACCGAGTGGCGCCGTAACCACGGCTGCCGCTATGTTTCATTCCGCCGAACTTCCTCCTTCAGGGCCGTACGTCGCCATTGTGACCGGCGGTAATATTGAGCCGGAACTCTTTACCGCTATTCTTACGGGGAACCGATGAAGCGCATTCTTCTTTCTTGCATAGCTGTGGCTTTCATCCTGCCGGCGGCAAGCTTCGCCGCGGACAAAGAACACGGCACAGTGATTCGGGAAGCCACGATCTATGTTTCGCCCGACTCGAGCGCGCAGCGGGTCGGCACCGCCACTCGAGGGCGCGATACGTTTCTGATGGAACGGTCCACCATCGACGGCAAGCCCTGGGCGCATGTTCTGGTGATCACCGAGACGGGACTTGATACGGGATATCCGGTGGGGAAAGAAGTGAGCGGCTGGGTAGATGGGCGGCTCGTGGTTACCACCTCAACTCCCAACGGCGATCAGATTATTTTTGGCGAAGCCGCGGATTCCGAGCGCCAGGCAGAGGAGCGCGGCGGACGGCGCAACGCCGCACAGGACGCCATGCGGCTTTACTATCGCATGCAGGAATATTTTCCAAATTCGCCGCTGGCGGGCGAGGCGTTCTGGCGGGCTGCCGACGTCCGCTGGCAACTGGAGAAGGCAGGCGTCCTCTCCCGCCCTTCGGCGCGTGAAATGAGTCCCGACGCGCGCGAGCAGATCAGTGAAGACACCATGCATGAGGTCATCAAGAAGTATCCCCACAGCAAGTGGGCGGACCTGGCAGCGTATGACCTGATTGACAACAAACTTTGCGGCGAGTGGAAAGGCGAGGCCAAGTGCCCGGAGAAGGAATCAGAAATTTACGAGCACTACGCCCACGATCATCCGCAGTCGCCCAAAGCTCCGGAAGCTCTTTATAACGCTGCCTGGAGACAGGCATGTCTCGTTGACATCTACAAAGGCGAACGCGAAGCCGGAAAGAGCGACAAAGCGAAGAAGAAAGCGATGGATCTGATTCAAGAATTGGCAGCAAAGTTTGCACAGAGCGACTGGAAGCCGCGGGCCGAGATGCTGAGCTATTCGCTGCAACAAGGCATTCCGAATTATGGGACGGGAAATGTCGGCGGCCCAGGAGATTTGAAAGAGTGACGGGGAGGAGCAAACCGCCGGCGCGCTGAGGAACGGCCTGTTTAGGTGAATCAATGGGACAAGATGTGTCAGGGCATGATCCCGCCCCGCGGGATCGTGCCGTGTGGCAATAAAATGAAGCGGGCTTTAGCCCGGGTATTTTGAAATTTCAATTTTTCAGGGGCTAAAGCCCAAGTTTCGTTGAGCACAGGACGGCACGACTGAAGTCATGCCCTGACACTTCTCATACAGGGCAGAGCTTGTTGCTTTGCTCGCGCATTGCTCGCAGCCGTAGGCTGGATGATGCCGTGATAATTTTCTTTCGGAGGCGCATTGCACGACTACTTACTGTCTATCCTGCTCGGAATCATTGAAGGTCTTACCGAGTTTCTTCCTGTCAGCTCAACCGCCCATCTCAGAATTGCAGAAAAGCTGCTGGGAATCGATTTGGGCAACGGCTTCTGGAAGATGTATTCCATCGTCATCCAGCTTGGGGCTATTCTTTCGCTCCTGATTTACTTTCGTTTCCGCATCGCCCGGTTTTTCTCCACGTTTCCGCATGGAGAGCGGGAGGACCGCAATTGGGTGAATCATCCGCTCGCGCTGGTGGCAATCGCCTTCGTGTGCACCGCGATACCATCGTTTCTGCTCACCAAAGTCATCGGCAAACACCTCGAGAGCCTTCTAGTGATGGGCTGGTCACTTCTGATCGGCGGCATTGTGATGTGGATCGTAGATGCGCTTTTCGGCACAGCACGGCCGGCCAGCCGCCATCAGACCGAGCGCGTGGAAGAGATGTCAGTTGCTCAGTCCGTCTGGATTGGGATTTGCCAGATAGCGTCGGCCGTTTTTCCCGGAACGTCACGTTCCATGGCAACGATCTCCGCAGGCCAGCTTGCCGGAATGTCGCGCAGCTCGGCGCTGGAGTTTTCGTTCTTTCTTTCCATTCCCACG
The DNA here is from genome assembly GCA_035280185.1 of Terriglobales bacterium. Taxonomy (GTDB): domain Bacteria; phylum Acidobacteriota; class Terriglobia; order Terriglobales; family Acidobacteriaceae; genus Angelobacter. Next base: position 14,755 of record DATEGH010000159.1, on the reverse strand, counting down.
ATGATTGCCGCCACCGGCTATGAATTGTTTCGGACGTTTCATCCGAAGCACGGCGAACCACTGGGCGCAATGCCGTCCAATGGACAGGAGTGGACCGTGCTTATCATCGGTTTTGTGGTCGCCTTCATCGTGGCGTTGGGCGTGGTGGCATGGTTCCTGCATTGGGTGCGACAGAGAGGTTTTACTCCGTTTGCTGTGTATCGAATTGCGCTGGGGATCGCCGTGCTGGTGTGGGTGATGCGCGCTGGGGCCTGAGGCCAACGCTTGGAATTTATTGCGTGGAGAGCGCCCGCAAAATCACTTCCGCCGCACGCATGGCTGGGAGTTTGCCCTCTGAGCTACTCTGGAGCATAGCCTTTATTCCCCCGAGACTCTGTTGCATCTCCGATCGGGCGTGGCCCTCAGGAATGATCCGCTCCAACTCGGCAACAACTGACTCAGCAGTAAAGCGGACCTGAATCAGCTCTGGAACCACTTTCTTTCCGGCGATCAGGTTCGGCATGGCGAAGGTGTCGAGCTTTACCAGGCGACGCCCCAGCGCCCAAGTGAGCGGAGATAAGCGATAAACCACCACAAATGGAGTTCCTGAGAGCGCTGCCTCGACCGTTGCCGTTCCGCTGGCGACGACGGACGCGCGGGAAAGCATCATCGTCGCACGCGCATCGTCAGTGATATGCACGGGGATTTGCGCGGGTGAAAGCTGGTGTTGCATCCAGCTTCGCTCCAACGTGGAGGCGAGCGGAAGTACGTACTCGAACTGCTTTCCGCTACGTTGAAGCAGACGGGCGGCTTGGAGCATGGTGGGCAAGTTGAGTTTGACTTCTTTCTTCCGGCTGCCGGGCAGCAGGGCAATCCACTGCTTCTGAGGATCCAAGCCGTATCTCTGGGCAAAATCGGCTCTGCTGATCTCCGGGTTCGGCACATACGCCAGCGGATGGCCCACATAAGTAACGTCCACGCCGTGCTTGGAGTAGAACTCCTGCTCGAAAGGAAAGATCACGATCATCTTCCGCACATATTTTTGAATTTGCCGAACGCGTCCGGTCCTCCAGGCCCAGAGCTGCGGGCTGACAAAATAGAAAATGGGAATGCCCATCCGGTGCAGTTCGCGGGCAAGTCGCAGGTTGAAATCGGGAAAGTCGATCAGGATGGCGGCATCAGGCTTGCGCCGCGCGACTTCATCTACAAGCTGATTGAAGCGCTTGCGGATCGCCGGGAGATGTTTGAGCACCTCAACCAGACCGACGACCGCGACCTCATGCGCATCAACCAACAGATCACAACCAGCCGCGCGCATCTGCATGCCGCCCATACCGAAGAAATTTGCCTTGGCCGCAAGGCCGCGCAAAGCCTCAATGAGCTGCGCGCCATAGGTGTCGCCGGAAGCTTCGCCGGCGGAGATGAGGAATGTGAGATCGGGTGATCGGGTCATTGGGGGCAATCCCCGGCTCATCTGATGCAATGCTTCCCTTATTGCTCAGTGCCCTCCGCCTAATTCCTTCACAATGTTGCCCACGAACGCCTTCGCATCGCCGAACAACATAAGCGTGTTGTCCATGTAATAGAGCGGATTGTCAATCCCCGCGAAGCCCGGATTCATGCTGCGCTTGATCACCATGACGGTGTGTGATTTTTCTACATCCAGGACAGGCATGCCGTAAATCGGGCTGGTTTTATCCGTTTTCGCGGCAGGGTTCGTAACATCATTGGCGCCGATCACGAGCGCGACATCCACTTGCGCGAAGTCACCGTTGATCTCGTCCATCTCTTTGAGATGGTCGTAAGGAACATCCGCCTCGGCCAGGAGCACGTTCATGTGCCCAGGCATGCGTCCGGCGACGGGATGGATCGCAAACTCCACATCCACGCCACGCTTGGTCAGCGAGTCATAGAGCTCACGGACTTTGTGCTGCGCCTGCGCCACAGCCATGCCGTAGCCGGGAACCACAACCACCTTGCTTGCCGCTTCCAGAATCGACGCCGCTTCTTCCGCCGTTGCGCTGCGGACGACGCGGTCTTCCTTCACTTTCGCTCCACCGGCCTGCACCTGACCGAAGGCTCCGAACATCACGTTGGTGAACGAGCGGTTCATGGCTTTGCACATGATCACCGAAAGGACGAAGCCGGAAGAACCATCGAGCGCGCCCGCTACCACGAGCACCTTGCTGTTCAGCACGAATCCCAACAGGGCTGCGGAGAATCCGGCGTACGAGTTCAACAGCGAGATCACCGTTGGCATGTCAGCGCCACCGATCGGCGTCACCAGCATGATTCCGAAGATCAGCGCGACTACAACCATGGCCGGGAACAAATACACCTGCAACGGATTGATAACCAGAAGAACGGCGAGGACCACGGCCGCACCCAGAATCGACAAGCTGACGATGTTCTGCCCGCGATAGACAATAGGCCGCTGCGGAAGGATTTCCTGTAGCTTTCCGGCGGCGATCAAGCTGCCGGTGACGGTCAGCGACCCGATGATCACTTCGAGCGCAATCTCGCCCATCTCAAAACGGGTCACTTGCGATGTGTTCACGTAATACTCGGCAATACCGATCATGGCCGCCGACGCCGCGCCAAAGGCATGGCTCAAGGCAGTTCGTTGCGGCACCGCCGTCATCTTCACCATGCCGAGGGGAATGCCCACGGCCGCGCCGATAATGAGGCCGACGACAATCCACTTGTACTGGACCAGTTCAGGGTTATAGAGGGTTGCGCCAACCGCCAAGGCAGCGCCGATTTCTCCGCCGATCACGCCCCAGCGCGCGGTCGCCGGCGAACTCAGCCACTTCAGCGCCAGGATGAACAGCACAACGGCGACGATGTATGCGAAATCCAGGTATTGTTGCAGTGCAGAGGCGTGGGTCATTTTTTAGCCCTGCCTGTCTTGAACATGCGCAACATGCGATCAGTGATGAAGAATCCACCGACCATATTGCTGAAGGAAGCTGCCACAGCCACAGCTCCCAGCGCGGTGGTCAAGGGCGTCTCATGCCGCCCGGCAATGATGATTGCCGCCACCACTACGATTGCATCGAGCGCGTTGGTCAGCGACATGAGAGGCGTGTGCAGAAGCGGCGAGACCCGCTTGATCAGCTCAAATCCCACAAATCCCGCCAGTATGAAAACGTAGAGATTGGAAATAAAATCCGCCGGCACTCTTCCTCCTTGAACTCGGTTACTGCGCGTCTGTCTGCGCCCCACCACGCCAAAACCGGGCGTGTCGGGGACCCCGCCCAGACCCGCGTTCCGGCCCGCCGGGACGCTAGACGCCGACACTGGTTAGCGGGTCAGTTCACAGAAACTTACCCACTAACCGGCGCGGGCAGCCCCATGCTTTCCCGCACCCGTGCATTCACCACTTCCCCGCCTTGCGTCAACAGGGTATCGCGAATGATGTCATCGCTCTCCGGCGGACGCACCTTCCCGTCCTTCACCAAGTTCTGGAGAAAGGTGGTCAGGTTCTTGGCGTACATCTGGCTGGCGTGATACGGCGCGCCGCTGGCCAGATTGATGGGCCCGAGAATCGTCACGCCGTACGCGAGGATTCGCTCTCCTGCCCGTGTCAGTTCACAGTTTCCGCCGCGCTCCGCCGCGAGATCCAGGATGACTGATCCGGGAGGCATGCGCTTCACCATCGCCTCAGTCACGAGCACTGGAGCCTTTTTGCCTGGAACCGCCGCTGTTGTAATCACCGCATCACTTTCTGCGATCACGTTGCCGAGCAACTCGCGTTGCTTTGCATAAAACGCCTCATCCTGCGCTTTGGCATAACCGCCGGCGTCTTGCGCGCTTGCGGTTTCAAGCGGCAGTTCGACAAACCGCCCACCCAGACTCTGTATCTGCTCCTTGACTGCCGGGCGCACATCATAGGCCGAAACAACTGCTCCCAGCCGCTTCGCCGTAGCAATCGCCTGCAATCCGGCAACGCCCGCGCCGATCACCAGTACGCGGGATGGCGTAATCGTTCCGGCTGCCGTCGTCATCATGGGAAAGATTCGCGGCAACTCATCCGCAACCGTCACCACGGATTTGTAGCCGGCGATGGACGCCATTGACGACAACGCGTCCATGCTCTGAGCGCGGGTGGTGCGCGGCATCAATTCGACCGCGTATGCGCTCACGCCGGTCTTGGCCACCTGCTGCACTGAATCGGGCGAACCCAGCGGGCGCAGGAAGCCAATCAGCACCTGCCCCCGACGCATCAGTGAGAGGTCATTTGCGCCGGTCTTGTCATTGGCGCCATGGCACAGCACCTGCACAACAATGTCCGACTGCGCAAACACCGCGGCGCGCTCCGGCAGTATCTTCGCGCCCTTTTCCTGATATTGCGCATCGGGATAGCCTGCGCGCTCGCCTGCGCCGGCTTCCAACACCACTTCCAGTCCCGCTTTCGCCAGCAGCGGAACCACCGCGGGCGTCAGGGCTACCCGGCGCTCTCCTGGATAAGTTTCTTTAGGAACTCCGACGATCACAGGCCCATTCTCCTTCGGCTTTTTTACCGCCTGATTCCGCTTCCGATCTCTCAACAAATTCGGACTTTCTCATCAGCCTCTCAATGCCGCCCAAGTCTATTTCCCAGAACTTGGGGACGAGCGCCACGTGCCTCCCCTTAAGAATCTCGGATCATGTCCGGAAATGGTGCGCGAAACATTATTCCCTAATGAAATGCTTTACGAAAGCAGTTTAAGTTTTATGGCCTCAGCCTGGGTACCGTTCTTGCCGGCGATTCCGCAAGAGCACGCCTCTCAAAAAGGGAAGGCAACCTCGGTATCCGCTCGGAGACTCAGACTCGGTTGAGGGAGGCATCCGATGCTCACCGATCTGCTCTCGCGCTGGCCAGTCGTTCGACAGATCAAAACTGGAGGCGACGGCACCGGCCCTGAAGCCATGTCCTTACGCACTCGATCACTCAAGCCGAAAACCGACGCTGCGAAAGCGGCCCGCTCCATCTGTCCCTATTGCGGCGTGGGTTGCGGACAGCTCGTCTTCCACAAAAACAATAAACTGATTTCGATCGAAGGTGATCCCGACTCTCCGATTTCCCGCGGGCGACTCTGCCCCAAAGGCGCGGACACGTTTCAGCTTCACACCCATCCGGCTCGTCTGACCAAAGTGAAATATCGCGCGCCGTACTCGAGAAGCTGGCAGGAGATTCCACTCGAACAGGCAATGGACATGATTGCCGACCGGGCATGGGACACGCGCGAGCGGACGTTCATCGAAAAAGACGATGGCGCTTCCGTGATGCACACGTTGGGCATGGCGCACCTTGGCGGCGCCACCCTGGACGTTGAAGAAAATTACCTGATCCGAAAGTTGTTCACCGGTGGCCTGGGGATGAACTGCATCAGCAACCAGGCCCGAATATGACACAGCTCGACTGTGCCCGGTCTGGGCACATCATTCGGAAGAGGCGGCGCCACCACAGCTCAGCAGGACCTCAGCAACGCTGACGCGATCCTGATCATGGGATCCAACATGGCGGAGAACCACCCTGTAGGATTCCAATGGGTCATCGAGGCGCGCGAACGGAACCACGCCAAAATCATCCACGTTGATCCCAGGTTCACCCGTACATCTTCCATGGCGGACGTTTGGGTGCCGTTGCGCGCCGGGACGGACGCGCTCTTTCTGGGCGCTCTCATTAACTATGTGATCACGCAAAACAAAATGTTTCGTGAGTACGTGGTCGCCTATACGAACGCGACTACGATCCTGCGCGAAGATTTCCGCGACACAGAAGACCTGGGGGGATTCTTCTCAGGTTGGGATCCAGAGAAGAAGCAGTACGATCCCACTTCTTGGCTCTATGAAGGATCACCGGAAAAAGGCACTCTGTTCGCAGGTCCCATAGCCGGGCACGAGAAGCATGCTGGTGGACATGGCAAAGATCGCGGCGGCGAAGCGGGCGAGCTCGAGAAGCACGAGTCCGACCCGACGCTGGAGCATCCGCGTTGTGTGTACCAGGTGCTCAAGCGGCATTTCTCACGCTACACGCCGGAAATGGTGGAAGAATATTGCGGCGTTCCCAAGGACCTGTTTCTCAAGATAGCGGAAACCTACTGCTCGGCTTCCGGTCCGGAGAAAACTGGGACGATTTGCTATGCGGTTGGTTGGACGCAACATTCCAACGGCGTACAGATCATTCGCGCCGCAGCGATTCTGCAACTGCTGCTTGGCAATGTAGGCAGGCCCGGAGGTGGCGTGCTGGCTTTGCGCGGCCATGCGTCCATCCAGGGATCCACCGACGTTGCGACCCTCTACGACATTCTGCCCGGCTATCTGCCCACGCCGATGTTCAACAAAGACGCAAACAAATTGAAGGACTACATCACCAAGCACCGCGCGTCCACGGGATGGTGGGCAAACTTCGATAAGTACATTGTGAGTTTCCTCAAGTCCTATTACGGCGATGCCGCTACAGCCAAGAACGACTACTGCTTCGATTGGCTGCCGCGGGTCACGGGAGATCATTCTCATTTCGGTTTCTGGCTCGACATGATGGATGGAAAGCTCGACGGTCTTTTCATCATGGGTCAGAACCCTGCGGTGGGCGCTCCAAATGGCCGCCTCGAACGCAAGGCCCTGGCCAAACTTAAATGGCTCGTCGTACGCGACATGGTAGAAACCGAGCCGGCTTCCTTTTGGTACAACTCGCCGGAAGTAAAACGTGGTGAGCTGAATCCGGACACGATCGCAACTGAAGTTTTCCTGATGCCTGCCGCCGGTGTTCCTGAAAAATCCGGCACCTTCGTCAATACGCAACGCCTTCTGCAATTTCATAATCAAGGTCCGGAGCCGCCGGGTGATTCTCGCAGCGAAACATGGTTTATGTATCACCTTGGAACACGGCTGAAAGCTAAAGCTGCAAAGGACCCGCGGCCTCGCAATGCACCTCTCAACGCGCTTACCTGGACCTATTCGACTCATGGTCCGCTGGCTGAGCCCAGCGCCGAAGAAGTGATGATGGAAATCAACGGCTGGACCATGGCGGATCACAAGCTGGTGGCTGGCTACAGAGACTTGAAAGCCGATGGTTCCACCGCTTGCGGCGCCTGGATTTACTCCGGTTGCTTCCCAAGCGTCGACAAAAATCGGGCGAATGAGCGTGACCCACACGATCTCTACGGACACGGCTGGGGATACGCCTGGCCCTCCGACCGCCGCATCATCTATAACCGCGCTTCTGCTCGACCGGACGGAAAACCGTGGAGCGAACGCAAGAAGCTGATCTGGTGGGATGCCGGGAAGAAGGAATGGACGGGCCTGGATAATCCTGATTTCACCAAGGACAAGCCTCCGAATTATCAACCTCCGAAGAACGCCGAAGGCGATGCTGCCCTGGCAGGAGATAAGCCGTTCATCCTGCACCCGGATGGCGTGGGCTGGATTTACGTCAGCAGCGGCTTGAAAGATGGACCTTTGCCCACTCACTATGAGCCGCTGGAGTCGCCATTCTCCAATCCGTTATATCCTCAACAAACCGATCCGGCGGCCCTTCGTCGTGAACGGCCTGACAACCTGTACGCTAAGCCGTCAGATCCACGATTCCCATATGTTCTGACCACGTACAGATTGACCGAACACCATACCGCGGGCGGAATGACCCGCACGCTGAGTCATCTCGCCGAGCTCCAGCCCGAGCTGTTCTGCGAGGTCTCGCCCGAGATGGCGGCCGAGCTTGGCCTGCAGCATGGCGATTACGCAACCATCTCAACCATGCGCGCCATCGTAGAGGCGCGCGTTCTTGTGACCAGCCGCATGCAGCCAATGAAGATAGCAGGCCGTACAGTCCACCAGGTTGGACTTCCTTATCACTGGGGAACCAACGGCCTGGTAAAGGGAGACATGGTGAACGATCTGCTGCCGATTTCAGAGGAACCTAACGTTCGCATCATGGAGACGAAAGGCCTGCTGTGCGACATCCGTCCCGGCCGTCGCTCCAGAGGCAAACAGGCGCTCGAGGAGCTCAGAGCAAAGAGGGAGCAAGCCGCATGAGTGAAGTCTCTGTTCGACCAACCACCAATGGACATACCACGGGCTTCCTCACCGATTCCACTTTGTGCATCGGCTGCAAAGCTTGCGAAGTGGCCTGCAAAGAATGGAACGATGTTTCGGCTGATGGCTACGACTGGAGCGGTTTCTCTTACGACAACACTGAAGCCGTAGGCCATTCCACATGGCGCCATGTGAAGTTCGTGGAGAACACAATGACTCCCGGCCTCGGCGGTAATGCCGTCGGCCAGTTGCCGAGCTGGGAATTTTCCTCCGACGTTTGCAAACATTGCGAAGTTGCCGGCTGTCTGGAAGCATGCCCCACAGGCGCAATCGTGCGCATGGATTTCGGCGGAGTCTTCGTCCAGCCGGACGTTTGCAATGGCTGCTCGTATTGCGTCGTAAGCTGTCCGTTCGGGGTAGTCCAAAAGAATGAACACGACGGCCGAGCCTTCAAATGCACCTTCTGCGCTGACCGCCAGATGGCTGGACTGGAACCGGCCTGCGCGCACGCTTGTCCCACAGAATCCATTCAGTTCGGCAATCTGGAAGAGTTGCATGCGAAAGCCGACCAGCGGCTTCAGGAGTTGCGGTCGCGCGGGGTTGATGACGCCGTGATCTACGATCCGGTGGACACCAGCGTAAAAGGCATTCATGCTTTCTTCCTGCTGCGCGGCGATCCGCGAACCTACAACCTGCCGCCGGAGCCGGAAGTCCCAACCGCTTACCTCAAAAAAGGATGGAAGTCAGCCGCAGTCGCTGCCGGGGCGATGCTCGGCGCCACCGTGCTGGCCTTCCTGGGAGACAATCACCGATGAGCCGCGTTCCCCTTCCTGAAGTTCCCAGCCGCGTTCCCGACGCACAGAGCGAGGCGCGGCTCGATGAAATCCGCCGCCAAGCTGCAACGCGCGGCACGGTTGCTGGCCACGGAATCAAACCCGCAGGCGCTCCGTTCCCGCGCGCCAGTGCCGAGACCGGCTACTACGGAATTCCTCTGCTGAAAGAGCCGCAGTGGACCAAAGAAGTTCCGCTGTATCTTTTTGTCGGCGGCGCAGCCGGAGCAGCAGCGATTGTGGCCAGCGCGGCGAATCTGCTGACCCAAGATCGCGAGCTCGTCCGCAGCGCGCGCTGGGTAGCCGCAGCCGGCGGGATGATTTCGCCCGCGCTGCTGGTCGCGGATCTTGGAGTGCCTTCCCGCTTCCTCAACATGCTGCGGGTTTTCAAGCCGCAGAGCACCATGAATATGGGCGCGTGGACGCTTTCTGCCTTCTCCAGCTTCGCAGCCGCAGCGGCGTTCGCGAATCTCGTGCGGCAGAAGCTTGGCGACGCGCTGCCGATCCGCCTGGTGGAGAACGCCTCCGGCTTGCTGGCGTCGGCGACAGGAATGGTTCTTTCCACTTACACCGGCGTGCTGATCGGAGCCACCGCAATTCCGGTCTGGAATGAGAACATCGGCACCTTGCCGCATCACTTCGCCGCCTCCGGAGTGAACTCAGCCGTTTCGATCCTCGAACTCATGGGCCATGATGACAGCCGTGGACTGAATTCATTGGGAATCGCAGCTTCAGCCTATGAGGTTTATGAAGGCATCGAACTCGAAACCAAGCGCACGCGCAGCAATGAACCGGTTCATAAAGGCTTGAGTGGCGCAATCGTCCGCGCCGGCGGCGTGCTTTCCGGACCCGTGCCGCTCGCGCTTCGCGTCGCCTATGCGATTACCGGGAATCGCAACCTGCGCAGGGCCGCGGCATGTTCAAGCATTGCCGGCTCGCTGCTCACCCGCTTTGGCTGGATCCAGGCGGGCCACTCTTCAGCCAAAGACCATCGCATTCCGTTGAAGCTGGCGGAAAACGTTCAGGAGATCAGGAAATCGAGCCACGAATTGACTCAGAAGAGCGCCTGATATCAGTGCGGCAGGTAGCCGTGCTCTAGTGGAAGCTTGCCATCCACTCTCAGCACTTTTACACGGCCGCTGACGTCCCGCACATCCACCATGCCCAGCGCGCCCGGAGTGCCTTGGACGATGAACATGACTTCTTCATCGGTATTGGCTAGGGCGATGGTGTCCTTGTGGGCAGTAATGTAGGCCATCGCGGTGCCCTTGGGCAGTTTGCAGAGCCGTTCCAGGATCTCCAGCGTGGCGGGCGTCTGCCGGCTCAGCACGATCATGATGCCTTGGCCCGTTTCCCAGTGCTTGGTTTCTGACTTCAACATCCGCGCTAGTTCCGGCGTAGTCACTCCATTCACATGGTTCTCCGGCGCCACAACTACCGCAACATGATGCGCGTAAGCGGGTAAGCAGAAGCTGATCAGCAAGGAAATGGTTGCCAAACGGAACCTGACGTTCATTCTTCCTCCAATACTTGAACAGGCTCCCGGAAGTGATTCCAAGCTTATTGCGTTAAGCAATGGGCGGAAAGTTACACAAGTAATGGATTTCAAAACCGCACTGACTTCCGCTGGGATGTCACTCGCTAAGTCTTTTAGATCGTGGGATCGGAGAGGGTAAGGGGGCCGACCCTCAGCTCCATCTTCAGATCGCCCGCCCTGGCCGTCTGATTACTCGATCCATAGCTTTTCCAGGGAGTGCTCATCCGATTGGAAGTACCCCATGTTCTGTAGATCGACTGAATTCTGCAAGATCACCCGATCACCGGATTACCCGATGGTGGGGCTACCCCCGTCCCTCGATCCCATGATCCAAAGGACTTAGCTCATGTCATCCCAGCGTCATCCCATCTGTCCAGCGCACAGCCATAATTTAATCTTGCTCCGTTAGGAGATTTCGTGGCTAAATGGCCAAGAAGCCAACCGCTAAGAGCCATTTGCCAAGTGCCAATTGCTATTTGCTAAGTTTTCAAAGACCAAACTCGTACCGACCGCCTGGGCAGTCTCTCTAATATTAATGACTCTCCCTGTGGAAATCAATTGTCCTTTAGTTCACTGTTCGGGTACATGTCTCGCCGGACATGTCCCCAGATTTAGAAGTTGGACATGGGACATTCCGGGCCGGAAGCTTCTCGGTTCGTATCAGGGCACGAACTTCAGTCGTGCCGGCCAAGCTCAATCAATCGAGGGCTTTAGCCTCTGCAAGCGCGTCCCTTCGTTTTCGGAAAGGTATTCATGAAACACGCGCGAGTAACGGCAAATCAGTCCCAGAGGTGGGTGGCTTGTCGTTTGTGAATTGCTCGAAGCCAGCATAAGGGAGAAAAAAAATAATAAGGAGCGTTGCTGCTGCTTTCTTTCCGCGATTAGACTTCATTACAACTCCTGAAGGCGAAGTACTGATACGAAAAGCGATCTGAGCAACAACACCGCTGGCCCCAGCAAACGACGAACAGTGGAGCAGCCTTATACACGAAAGGCAAGAGGCGCGGTCACACGATGCTGCACGATCACATCAATTTAGCTTCCTTCAGCCGATCTGCAATTTTGTCCGCAAATGGCTGCGCAAGTTGGCCGACCGAACCCGCATAGGCGTTGCCCCAGAAGGCGGCTCTAATTGTGTCAGTGTGTTCAAAAACCTTTTTTCCATTTTCATCAGTGAGCCAATAATGAATTTTTGCGGTCTCACGACCTGATCCCATGCCAACAAGCACCCGCGTAGCGCGATTGCCTGAGTGCCAAGAAAGCACCTCACCATTCAGCTTGTATATGGCGGCCGCCTTTGCCCCAGCGCTATTTGAATCCGCTGTGACATCGAAGTCGGCACCGCGCTTTACTTTCAACTCCGTTATCGTTTGCAATTGAAGCTGTTTAAGATCGTATGGAAACGGCATGCCAGGGGTTGTCGTAAACGCGTCCACAACCAGGACTGGCTTACCGATTTTTTCTTTCGATTGCGAATCGTTGGCTTGGCGCTGAACTGTCGACGATTTGGAGTTGCCAGACGATGGAACGTCTTCTTTGCCCGCTGCGGGTGAAGCTGTAGTAGTCACCATTGCAAGGAGCACATCATCAGAAACGCCGTCGGATTTGAGTTCGGCCAGTTTCTTTGGGCTTGTATCGAATGCTGTTGAAGAAGACTTGATTTTTTCAATGATTATCTGCGCAGAGATTCCTGCTTTCACCATCGTAACCACATCATCATCGGCCATTGGCTGTTGTGCCGCTGTCTGCGCTTTCGCGACCATGCTGAACAGAAACAATAGGCAGATCACAATACCAGGTTTCATTTGGTGTTCCTCCAAACCCTTTTTCGGACGGTATCTTGCCACTGCTATTCGCATGAAGGCAAGCAGAATCTCTGACTGAGGCATGCTGAAGGCCAGTTCTCTGGGCTTGAGATAGACGCCTCTTTCCTTGGCATGTTTGCCTACAGCATTAATTGCGAAAATTGGGCCCTCTAAGTTCTAAACATTTTTGTGTGCTTTTGTTTTGAATCCGTTATAAAATTTTATCGACAGCAACCCTGTCGGGAGGTGTTTCTTGAAGACACTTTTGATAGGTCCTGTCGCTAGGTAGTGCAGGTAGCCCGGAGGACTTTGTAGCAAACAGCTTGGCGGCGTTCAGGCTTGGGTTATCTCTCGCGGTTGGTACCGACTGTGTGTCGGGGCACTTCAGTTGAATCCAAAAAAACGACGCAATCGGAGCTCGTCGCCCGGGGATTCCAGTCTGACGTTGCCTGACCTCCTAGCAATCGCCGCCGTCAGGTCGCTCGCCTCGTCAGCGCAAAAAGACCGTATGAGACCTGCCGCAAGGGATTGCGAGTGTTCCTCGCAATTCTGAATTAAACCTCTGAGGGCTGAAGAGTGTTCCTCTCTGGCCCTTTGGTTTTCATCCAGTAAATCTGTTCGTTGGTGCCGAGAGGGGGACTCGAACCCCCACGAGCCTTTTAAGCCCTGCGGATTTTAAGTCCGCTGCGTCTGCCAATTCCGCCATCCCGGCCTGGAATCATTCTAAGCCAAGCGAGAGGACCGAGCCTTCGCGCTCAGGACTTCGCCTGCGCGCTCTTCAAGCTTTGAGGATCGCTTCTTTCGAACGATGGCTCACTTTGGATTTTTTGGCAATTTTGGCAATTTCGGCGATCCCTCAGCACGCCCATCTCAACAGCGCCGATCCCACCGTGAACCCGGCCCCCACAGACGTAATCAGCACCAGATCGCCCTTCTTCAGCCTGCCTTGCTGGCGAGCGGATTCGAGCGCCAGTGGAATCGTTCCGGCGGTAGTGTTTCCGAATTCGTCAATGTTGATGATGATGTTCTCTTCCTTTAATCCCAGCCGGTCGGCAGCGGACATGATGATGCGCCGGTTGGCCTGGTGCGGAACGAACAGCGCAACGTCGCTGCCTTTGAATCCATTGCGCTCCAGAACGTTGAGCGAAGCTTCGGCCATTTTGCGCACTGCGTATTTGAAAACGGCCTGGCCATCCTGATGGACGTAATGCATCTTCTTGTCCACGGTTTCGTGCGTGGAGGGATTCAGGCTGCCTCCGCCGGGCATGTAAAGCGCGCAGGCGCCTGAGCCGTCCACTTCGTGGATGAAATCCATACAGTAGTTGTCGTCTGTGGCGGGTTCAATCAGGACAGCGCCGGCGCCATCGCCGAAAATCACGCAGGTTGCGCGATCGGTGTAGTCGATGATCGAGGACATCACATCCGCCCCGATCACCAGCACCCGTTTGTGCGCTCCCGATTCCACGAACTTCACTCCCGTTTGCAGCGCATAGACAAAACCGGAACAGGCCGCGGAGATGTCATATCCCCAGGCGGATTTGGCTCCAATGCGGTCCTGGACGATGCAGGCGGTGGCGGGAAAGAGCATGTCAGGCGTAACCGTCCCGAGAAAAATCGCCTCCACATCAGAGCCTTGGAGACCGCGCTCATTCAGCGCCCGGCAGGCAGCTTGGGTGGCCAGCTCCGAGGTCGGCACGCCTTTTTCCACGATGTGGCGCTGGCGAATGCCCGTCCGGTCGGTAATCCATTGATCTGAGGTCTCCACCATTTTTTCCAGGTCCGCGTTGGTCAGCAGACGCGGCGGTACGTAAGTTCCCAGAGCCGAGATTTTGGCCCGCACAAGATTTGCCAAATGCTGTCCCCCCAAAAGGAATGAAGATAAAGGTTTATTGTATGCGGTTTTGCGGACGAGAGTTCCTACCGGGCGACCCGCTGCACACGCACTAGCCCGTTACCGTTGCTTCCTTCCGGACCTGGCGGGATTGGCGGGATTGCGTTGCGCGGGGCCCGGCCCAATGATTCTAACATCTTCGCCTCTGCGCTTTTTCATCAGGCGAAGTTGGGGCTGATAAAATCAGACGAAGCAAACGCCTGGAATAATGGGCATCGCTGATGCAGATTTCTTCTTGGGGAGCTGAGCACGAGGGAGACAGGCGGAGAAGCCCGGTCTTCAGGCGGAGGCGAGCGAGCGGAGAATTTGATGCGCCCGCTGGCGGCTGACGCCACGCTCCTGCATGATCCGCTTTATCTCCGGATTCGCCGGCCGGCCGCCCTTGATGCCATGCGGGCCGCCCAAAAGGCCATTGCGTCGCGCGGCTTCCGCCTTTCGTTCGGAGGTCTTACTTCCCGCTTTGCGGGCGCGTTCAATGAGGTCCGGAGGTGTCATGAACAAGTTGACGCGTTATGTAGCGGCCCCGGATGCGCTGTGCCTGCGCGGAAGATCGCGCAAGAATGCGGAGCCTTAATCCGCGCCGCCTTCCAGTCTTTGGATACGACGTTCGTGAATTTCCGCGACTTCCAGCAGATGCCCGGCAGCTCCTGCAATATCGCGAATTTCACGAGCCAAAAGCTCGACCGTCTGA
>DATEGH010000158.1:0-32277 GCA_035280185.1 Terriglobales bacterium | reverse complement strand
CGCGGTGTAGTACCGAGGGAGACGTGTGCCTGAAGCATCCCGAACCGAGCCGAATCGGGACGATCAGGTGGAGTTTAACCACTCGGCAGACGTTCAGGAAGGACAGCGGAACGTGAAAACTATGATTTTTCCGCAACCTCTTCAGTCGTGCCGCAAGTCTAATTGGTGAGTGGGGCTTTAGCCCCTGAGGTGAAGACCATGTATTGCAACTTCTGCGGAAAGCAAATTCCAGATGACGCGCAGCATTGCGCCTATTGCGGGAAACGAGTGGCGAACGCAACGTTTCCCCACCGCCTCGTCCGGCCTCGCGAAGGGCGCAAGATCGCAGGCGTGTGCAAAGGCTTTGCCGACTATTTTGATCTGGACGTCGCCTTGGTCCGGATCGTCTGGGTGGTCTCCGCGATTTGTGGACTCCTCGGTTTAATCGGCTACCTTGCTGCCTGGATCATCATGCCGGAAGAGCCGCTGGCGTTGCCTGCACCTGTGTCGCAGGTGAATCGCGCCGCGAATCTCTAGCCCTGCGGCCGCTCGATGATCCTCAACAGCGACGACGCCGAGATTTACTATTCGGTCCGCGGCAGCGGGCGGCCACTCGTCCTTCTGCACCCTTTTCCCGCGAATCATCGCTTTTGGGATGGGTGCGCTCCGCTTTTGGAAAACCGCTATCAACTGATTCTTCCCGACCTTCGCGCCCACGGCGACTCATCTCCGGGAACAGGTCCGGCGACCATGGCGAAGCACGCGCACGACCTGGCGCGCCTTTGTGACGCGCTCGAACTTGGCCGCGCTGTCTTTGCCGGGGTTTCCATCGGCGGCTATGTCTTGTTTGAGTTCTGGCGGCAGTTTCGGGAGCGGATCGCAGCGCTGGTGCTGGCAAACACACGCGCCGGAGCCGATTCCGAGGAAGCCCGCCTCAGCCGCGAAAAATCTATCGCGGATGTAGAGCAGCGCGGCCCCACGCCGTTTGTTGAAAGTATGCTCGGCAAAGTCCTGGGGGAAACCACGCGCCGCTCGCGGCTAGACCGCGTAGATGTAGCGCGAGCCATGATGTCGCGGATGACAGTAAAGGGAATCGTGGCGGCGCTCCAGGGATTGGCCTCACGCCCGGATTCCACGGCCACTCTCGGAACCATCGACGTGCCTACGATGGTCCTGGCCGGCGAGGAGGACACGCTCACGCCGATCGCCGAAGCTCAATTCATGCATAAGGAAATTCGCGGCAGCCGGCTTGAGATCGTGCCCAAAGCCGGCCACTTTGCCGCTTTCGAGCAGCCGGAAATTGCCGGCCGGCTGCTGCGCACATTTGCTGACTCGCTGCCTTGATTACTGTCTCGTTCCGAGTTGCTGCGCCTGCGAGAGCAACTGCCGCGCACGGTCCGATTCCGGCCCCGTCTGGACCTTTTCCAGAAATGCCTGCAACTCCGTAGCCGCTTGCTGGTACTGCTTCAGTCCCATCAGGGCAAACCCGCGCACGTAGCGGATCATCGGGAAGTTCGGCGTGAGCGATTGCGCGCGATCGAGCTGGCGAATTGCATTGGCAAAATCGGCTTTACCCAGATAGGCTTTGGCCATCTCGAAGTAGGTTTGCCAGGAATCCGGCGCCAGGCTCTCACCACGTTCCAGCGAACGGATCGCCTCATCGAATCTTTTCACGCTGTTAAGCGCCGCCCCCATAACCGTATAAGCAAGAGCATAGTTGCCATCCGATTGGATCGCCTTCTGCAGGTCGGACATGGCATTGTCAACTTTGCTGGCGCTCAGTTCCAGGATGCCGCGCAAGGTGAGCGCATTCGCATAATTCGGGCAGATTGCCAGCGCGCGCTCCAAATGTTTTTCTCCGTCCTCAATCTTGTTCCGGCTCAAATCGTCCTGCGCCTTATGAAACTCTTCGCGCGCCTTATCAGGGATCCGGTACTGGACCACCGAAATCGTATTCTGGCCGGCGCCGTCATTAGGTTTGCCGCTGAACGGCATTCGCAAATTCGCCGTAACCGGCCAGGAACCAACCTCTACCCGATCAGAAGTTTGGCGCACTCCTGAGAACGCCATCACCTCATAACTCCCGTGGCGCACGCCGCTGAACACATACTGCCCGGCATCATTGGTGTACACCGAGCTGAGCACTGTGCCGTTGGAGGCATCCTGCAGTTGTACCTGAACCGATTTCACCGGATCGCCGCTAAGATTTAAGACCGTGCCGCTGATGCTCCCGGCCTGGTGGAAACCGCGGTCATTGGGAGACGTCATCATTTGCGAGGACGGCGGAACTCCCGACTCGAACGGCGCGGGAAAGCCCTGAGCGAAACACATGGATGCGAACGATGCCACGATGGAAAGGAAGAGAAGCCTGCGAAACATAAAACCCAACCTGTTAACCTGATGTTGAAGAGGAAAACCGGGAAGGGAGCAGGAGCCTAACCAGGATACTTGCCTCTTGACTCACCCGCAAAATTGCGAATGCTAGAAGTAAGATGAGGATTAAGTACCGAAGTTGTCTTGCACCGGAGTTCCTCCTGAAAAAAAAAGAGCAGATTTGAGAGACAACTCTTGAACCGTAAAGCCGCCAGGGAAAAACGGTGATCATTCGTCCGGCAAAAAACGTTTTGGGCTCGCTTCGCTTGCCCGGCGACAAATCCATTTCCCATCGCTATGCGATGTTGGCCTCCATCGCCGAAGGAACCACGCGGCTCACAAACTTCTCCACCGGAGCCGACTGCGCCAGCACCCTTAGCTGCATCCGGCAGCTCGGCTGCGCGGTTCGCAGTGTAGACGGAAAGCTGGAGATTGATGGCCGGGAGAAGCTGGCCGCGTCGGCAGAGAGCCTGGACTGCGGCAACTCCGGTTCCACCATGCGAATGCTCTCCGGGATCTTAGCCGGCCAGGACTTTGCTTGTGACCTGCACGGCGACGAGTCGCTCTCGCGGCGTCCCATGGCCCGCGTAATGGTCCCGCTGCGGCAGATGGGCGTCGAGATCACGTCGGCGCCGGGCGAGCGCCCTCCGCTTCACATCTCCGGACGCAAGCTGCGAGCAATCGATTACGCAATGCCGGTTGCAAGTGCCCAAGTGAAATCGGCTGTTCTGTTTGCTGGACTATTTGCCGAAGGCTGCACCGCTGTCGAAGAACCCTATCGCACCCGCGATCACTCCGAGCAGGCGCTGCGGGCTTTTGGCGCTGAGCTGGAAAAAACAAGCAACCGTGTCTCCCTTCAAGGCCCACAGAAGCTCCACGCCATCGAAGCCCGTGTTCCCGGCGACATCTCTTCCGCCGCGTTCTTCCTTTGCGCCGCAGCTCTGTTTCCAGAATCGAACCTCGTCATTGAAGACCTGCTGCTCAATCCCACAAGAGCAGTTCTGCTCGACGTGCTCAGAATGCTGGGCTGCCGCATCTCCGTGCTCAACTTGGAAGAAAAACACGGCGAACTGGTAGGCACGATTAAGGTTGAGCACGGAAAACTCGGAGGCATAACCATTGCCGGCGGCCAGTCCGTCGCGCTGATCGATGAACTGCCCGTGCTGGCCGCCATTGCTCCTTACACCAGCGATGGAATTGAAATCAGAGATGCGAAGGAGCTGCGGGTGAAAGAATCAGACCGCATCGCGCTGGTCGCGCGCAACCTGCGGGCCATGGGAGCCGAATGCGAAGAGCGTGAAGACGGGCTGCGCGTCCCCGGCAATCAGAACTTGCACGGCGCCGAAATCGACCCCGGCGGCGATCATCGCATCGCCATGGCCTTTGCTGTAGCGGCGGTGCGGGCAGATGGGGAAAGCGAGATCCGTGGTGCGGAAGCAGCCCGAATCTCATTCCCTGAATTCTTTGAAATGCTTGAAGGAGTGCTTGAGCGCTGAGCGCGGCTAGCAAACCAACTGCTCGCGCGAAATCTTCAATCCATCGAGATTGCCCAGCACCGTTACCGCAACTTTGTCCTGATCGAAGAGGCTGTTGGCCATCTCGGCGATCTCCTCAGCCGTAACCGATTCGATCTCGTCAATGGTTTCGTCCAGGCTGAAGAAGCGCTCAAAGTACATTTCCTGGCGCGCCAGATTTGACATGCGCGACGTCGTCGATTCAAGGCTCAGCATCAGGCTGCCCTTGAGCTGGTCTTTGGCCCGGCGCAGTTCATCCGCGGCGATCGGGCCGGCTTTAAGCTCCCGGAACTCCGCGACCACGGACTCCACCACTTTCGGAGTCGATTCCACTGAAGTTCCTGCATAAATCGAAAGACATCCGGTATCGCGATAAGGATTCAAGTCGCTGTAGATCGCATACACCAGGCCCTGATCTTCGCGGATCTTCTGGAACAGCCGCGAACTCATCCCGCCGCCCAGGACGGTGTTGAGCACGTACGAAACATACCGCTTCTCGTGCGAGATCGGATGCGAAGGCACACCCAGGCAAAGCTGCACCTGTTCCAGCGATTTCTTGTTGCGCGTGATGATCCGCGGCGTCACCGTCGGCGTCAGCTGATGGAAGCCATTGGACGCCGTTCCCAGCCCGGCAAACTTTTCCCGGATCAGCTCGGCAAACCGTTCATGCTTCAGATTCCCCGCCGCGGAAATAATCATGTTGTTAGGCGCGAACCGGTGCTGGTAGGAATCAAACAGCTTTTCCTGCTCAAACGACCGCACCGTTTCTTTCGTGCCCAGGATCGGCTTGCCCAGAGGGTGGTCCTTCCAGAAATTCTGGGTGAAAATCTCATGCACCAGGTAATCTGGATTGTCCTCATCCATCTTGATTTCTTCCAGGATCACGCCTTTTTCCCGCGTGATGTCCTTGGGATCAAAGACCGGATTCAGCACCAGATCGCTGAGTATGTCCACGGCCAGCGGCAAGTGCTCATCCAGCACCTTGATGTTGAAGCAGATAGTTTCCTTGCCGGTGAAGGCGTCCATGTTGCCGCCAATGGAATCCACCTGGCGGGCGATGTCGCGCGCGGAGCGGCTCTTGGTCCCCTTGAACACCATGTGCTCCAGAAAATGCGAGATTCCATTCAGTTCGGGAACTTCATCCCGCGAGCCCGTTTTCATCCATATCCCAATGGAAATTGAACGAATATGGGACATCTCTTCGCTCAGGAGGATGAGGCCGTTAGGGAGCACTTGGCGGTGAATATTGCGCGGCTCGCTGAGGGTACGTTTTTGCACTGCGGTTTCCATCGTTGCTGCTTATTTGATTCTCACATACTGAGAGAGGTAGCCGGAGAAATATATGCCCATTGTTTTCAGTAATTTAGCAGCGAGTGGCCCAGCCGGAACTGATCCTGACGGAACACGTGTAGAATTAGCGAAAGGATGTTTCCAGCATGGATCCGCATTCTCCCAGCACGTTGCTAGGCCTTGATTTTCAAGAACTTAGCAAGCTGGCCGAGGATCATCGCCAGCCTGAGTACCGGGCGCGCCAACTTTTCCAGGCGATCTATCCGCAGCGGATCTCCAGCATCGACTCGATCTCCACTCTTCCCAAACAGTTTCGGGCCTCCTTGCGCGAGCAAGGTCTTGAAATCGGCGAACCGGGAATCGAAAAGAAATTTGAGTCGGTGGACGGAACCATCCGCTATCTGATCAAACTCGATGACCGCGAAACGGTCGAAACCGTCTGGATGCCCGAAGGCGACGGCGGAGAAGCCGGCGATGGCAGCGATGCCGGTGAGAGCGATTGGAACCGCGCCACCGTCTGCGTATCGAGCCAGGTGGGTTGCGCGGTAAATTGCCAGTTCTGCCTGACGGCTCTGCTCGGCATCAAACGCAATCTTTCTGCAGGTGAGATCGTCGGCCAGGTGACGGCCGTACTCAATGATCGAAGAGTCGACCTTGAGCGCCAAAGAGTCAACATCGTCTTTATGGGGATGGGCGAGCCCTTCCTGAATTACGACAACTTCATCAAGGCCGTCCGTCTGCTGGTGGAAGGCGTAGGTTTTCCCGAATCGCGCATGACCGCATCGACCTCCGGCATCATTCCCGGGCTCGAGCGGTTCGCCGAAGAGCCAGTCCGCCCCAAGCTTGCCATTTCATTAAACGCACCCAACGATGAAATTCGCGCTCAGGTCATGCCCATCAACCGCAAATGGAATTTGGAAACGCTGATGCATGCCGCGCGCCAGTTTCCGCTGCGTAATCGCGAACGCGTCACCTTTGAGTATGTGCTGCTCCGGGGCGTGAATGATGCTCCTGAGCACGCGCGCGAGGTGGTCGAACTGGTGCGTGGCGTCCGCTGCAAGATCAACCTGATCGCGCTGAACCCCGGCCCGGGAATCGCCTTCCAGATGCCCGAACCGCACCGCGTCGAGGAATTTCAGCGCGTGCTCACCTCGGCCGGCATTCCGGCTTTTGTCCGTCGTCCCCGCGGCCGCGACATCTATGCCGCCTGTGGCCAGTTGAAACGCACTGTCGGGTAACCTCGCCGGCTATTCTCTCCGCCACGCGTCTCGCTGCATACTGGAACCGTGAAAACGCCCAACCAGCGCGTGATGCAGGGATTTCTCGATTACCTGAAAATCGAGAAGGGCTTGGCGGCTCTCACGATTTCCGCTTACGAATCCGATCTGGAGCAGTTCGCCGAGTTCCTCAGCAGTCGCCGGCGCGAACTGCTCTCCGCCCGAAAGGAAGATGTCCGCACCTTTCTCTCTCGCCTGTTCTCTGACGGCGTGAGCGACCGTTCCGTCGCCCGCAAGCTTTCCGCGCTGCGGCACTTTTACAAATATCTACTACTCGATCGAGTGATCCAGCACGATCCCACTCTGGACATCGAGTCCCCTCGCCAGTGGAAGGTCCTGCCCAAGTCGCTGGCCGGGAGCGAAATTGATTCCATGATCCGCTCCACCCGTGCCGAGGACGATTCAGAACTCGCCCATGCGCTTGCCCAGCGCGACTCCGCCATCCTGGAGACGCTCTATGCCGCCGGCTTGCGCGTTTCTGAAATCGTGAATGTGAAACTTGAAGACCTTAAGCTGGAGCTCGGCCATATTCTAGTGCGCGGAAAGGGCGATAAAGAGCGGCTGGTTCCGATTGGGCGTGCGGCCCAGGATGCGATTCGCAGGTACGTAGGCGACGGGCGTGAGAAGACGCTGCGCGGGAAGATCTCTCCCATGTTGTTCATCCGTCGTGGCGGCGGCAAACTCACGCGCAACCGCGTGTGGCAGATGGTGAATGCCGCGTCGCGCTCTGGACGCCATGCCAGCCCGCACATGCTGCGCCACAGTTGCGCTACGCACATGGTGGAAAATGGCGCCGATCTGCGCACCGTCCAGACCATTCTCGGCCACGCCGATGTCTCGACAACACAGGTCTACACCCACGTTGCCCTCGATCGGCTGAAGAACGTTTACCGGCAGTTTCATCCCAGAGGAAAGGGAAGAAGTCCATTGCCATAAATGCCAAAATTGAAGATTGGAAAACCTCACCCCTGACGAACGCTGATCTGGAAGGAGATTGCCAAAGAATGCCACTACTGCCAAAGAATCCGAATTGAGATGGTTGCGACGCAGTAGCAATCGATTTTGAACCGCTCGGCTCTGATCACTGTCATCAGTGTTTATCGGTGGTAAGGTTTTCCGGGATTTTCAATTTGGATTCTTTGGCAATTTCGGCAATGATGGCAATCAACTAGACGTTCATGTCAGCTCGACCCAATCCGGTTCACCCTCAGATTCAAAAGGGCATTGTCGGCTTCCTCAAGTATTTGGAGCTGCGCAGCTCCTCTGCTCATACCGTGCGCGCCTATCGTAACGAACTCACCCGCCTTGCCGAATATCTTGGTCCTGGAATCCGATGGAAGCAGGTTGACCACACGCTCCTCCGCGGCTTTCTTTCCCATCTCCATGCCGCCGGCCTGAGCAAAGTGTCGGTCGCGCGGTCGCTGGCCGCCGTGCGTTCCTTATTCAAATGGCTGGCCAAGGAAGGCATCGTCCAGCAGAATCCTGCCAAACTGGTTTCCCGTCCCAAGCTGCCCGCCAAACTTCCGCGCGTGCCGACCACAGAAGAGATGAACACAATTCTGGATAGCCCCTTGCCCGAAAGCGCAGCCTTTCCCGAGCGCGATCGCGCTATCTTCGAGCTGCTCTACGGCTGCGGCTTGCGCAATTCCGAACTTGTCGGAATCGAGCTCCGCGATATTGACGAAAGCAACGGCCTGATTCTGGTTCGCGGAAAAGGGAAGAAGCAGCGCTATGTTCCGCTGGAGGGCGCTGCCGCCGAGGCGCTCAATGGCTATCGTCAGGCCCGGCAATCATTGCTCAACACCGCCCGCAGGAACACGCGCAAGCTTTTCATCAACCGCCGAGGCGGTCCGCTCACCACCCGCAGCGTTGGCCGCGTCGTGAAGCAGATCGCAATCGCCAAAGGCCTCCCGCCCGATGTTCATCCTCATACTCTGCGCCATGCCTTCGGCACTCACATGCTGGCCGAAGGCGCAGACCTGCGCGCCATCCAGGAACTTCTGGGCCATGAACGCCTCTCCACCACGCAGAAATACACTCATCTTTCCATCAATCAAGTGATGCAAGTCTATGATCGGACACATCCTAGAGCGAAATAGCGGCCCTTCTTGAGCTTTCGAACGGTTGTTGCTTAGGGGAAACCTCTCAACCAAACGCGGGTAATCCCGGCCAGAAATGTGTCATGCTAGTAGCCGGAGACTCCGCATGAAAACGTTGTTTCTGGCCGTTCTCGGGATGGTCTTGAGCCTTCCTGCGCTTGCACAGAAAACACCTCCCGCGCCGCACAAGGCGCCGGCCCGCCGCGCTTCTGCCGCTGAAGACGAAAAGCCCAGCGCAGAGCAGGTGCTGCGATTGCTCGACCTGTTGCGGGTGAAAGAGAGCATTCAGATCAGCGTGGATGCCATGAAGGAAGAAATGAAGGGCACCGCTGAGCAGAGTTTCCGCGAGAAAATCCCCAATCCCACACCGGAGCAGCTTCAATCCGTTCACGCCGTCGTCGACGATGTTTTCAAGACTCTTGTATTGGACGACCTCATCACCGATGTTGTCCCTGTCTATCAAAAGCACCTGACCCGCAGCGACGTTCAGGCCATGATTGCCTTCTATTCCTCTCCGGCCGGTAAGAAGATCATGCGTGAGCAACCGGCCATGATCAGGGAAAGCATGCAGGCCACCGCCGCAGGACAGCAGAAGAAGATGGAAGTTCTGCTGGCCCGGCTCGATCTTCGTGTGCAGCGCCTGATCGAAGACGAGCAGAACAAGACTGCTCCGGAGAAGAAGTAGCCTTCATGTGTGGGATCGCCGGATTCTGGTTGAGCAAGCCTGCGCCTGAGCCGGCGCCGGAAATTCTGGAGCGCATGGCCTGCGCTATCGAGCATCGCGGGCCGGATGACGCTGGATATTTGTTCGAAGCTTCTTCCGGCATCGGCCTCGCGCATCGGCGTCTCTCCATTCTCGATCTCTCGGCGGAAGGCCACCAGCCCATGGAGTCGGCTTCCGGCCGATACGTCATCATCTTCAATGGCGAGGTTTATAACTTCCAGGAAATTGCTTCGGAGTTGGGTGAGCTGCGTTGGCGCGGTCACTCGGATACCGAGGTGATGCTTGAGGCCATCGAACGCTGGGGACTCGATGCGGCGCTCCAACGCTTCATCGGCATGTTTGCCTTTGCCTTGTGGGACCGGCAGGAGCGCAAGCTTTATCTTGTCCGCGATCGTCTGGGCATCAAGCCGCTCTACTACGGCAACATCGGCGGTAACTTCGTTTTTGCTTCCGAGCTAAAGAGCCTGCGCGAATTTCCCGGCTTTGTGGGCGAGATTGACCGCAATGCGCTGGCGCTCTTCATGCGCCACGATTGCATTCCCGCACCGCATTGCATTTATCAAGGCATTTCGAAGCTTGCACCAGGCTCCATTCTCACCCTGGATAGCGCAAGTTCTGAGCCGCGAGTACATACCTTCTGGTCTGCCGCAGAGGTAGCCCGCGCAGGGATAAACGGGCCGCACCAGGGAAGCGAAGAAAAGATGATCGCAGAGCTGCGCCGGACGCTGGCTTCGGCCGTAAAACTGCGCATGATCTCTGATGTGCCTCTTGGAGCATTTCTCTCCGGCGGAATTGATTCTTCGCTCGTGGTCGCCCTGATGCAGGCGCAGAGCAGCCGTCCCGTCCAGACCTTCACCATCGGCTTCAAGGAAGGGGACTACAACGAAGCCTCGCATGCCCGCCGTGTCGCCCAGCACCTTGGGACCGATCACACGGAACTTTACGTCACACCGCAGCAGACGCTCGATGTGGTTCCTCTGCTGCCTTCCATGTACGACGAGCCCTTTGCTGACTCCTCGCAAATTCCCACGTATCTGGTCTCCAAACTCGCGCGCAGCAAGGTTACCGTGAGCCTTTCCGGTGACGGCGGCGATGAGCTGTTTGGCGGCTACAATCGCTATCTATTCACGCGCTCTATGTGGAACCGCATCAAGCTGCTGCCGTATGCGGGTCGCAAGCTTGCTGCCGCCGCCATCAGTTCCATTGGCCCGCGCACTTTTGACGGAGCATATTCCGCGGTGCGTCCGTTGATTCCTTCCGGCAAAAGGTTCAGCTCCGCCGGAGACAAAGCTCACCGCGTTGCCGAATTCCTGCCGTCGCGCAGCCCGCAGGAAATCTACTTGCGCGCGCTCTCGCATTGGCAAAACCCGGAAGAGCTCGTGTTGGGTGCCACCGAGCCGGTGACCGTTAGGCGCGTGATTAACGAATCAAATTCGTTGCCGAGCCTGGAAGAGCAAATGATGCTCTCCGATCAGCGCGTCTATCTGCCGGACGACATTTTGACCAAGGTTGACCGGGCCAGCATGGCCGTGAGCCTCGAAGCGCGCGTTCCCATCCTCGACCATCACGTGGTCGAATTTGCCTGGAAGCTTCCGCTCGATTACAAAATCCGCAATGGCGTCAGCAAATGGGCCCTGCGCCAGGTGCTCTACCAGCACGTTCCCCAAGAGCTATTTGAGCGACCCAAGATGGGTTTCGCCGTTCCGCTGGAGCACTGGCTGCGTGGCCCGCTGCGTTCCTGGGCGGAAGAGCGCCTGTCGGAAGAGAGTCTCTCGCGGCGCCAGTTGCTGAACGTTGCTGCCATTCGCAAAAAGTGGCAGGAGCACCTTTCCGGCACTCGCAACTGGCAGTATCTGCTGTGGAATGTGCTGGTCTTCCAGGACTGGTACGAGCACAGCCGCGGCCGTTCTTACCGAAAAACTCCCCTCGCGCTCGCCCAAGATATTGGCTAGAAGCCGCTGTTCGGTTTGGAGACCAATAGAAAAACGCTCTTGCGGAATCTACTCGAATCGAGGAACATACCTCTGCTCCACTTTTCCCCTAATGAGCATCCTCGAACGGCGCAGACATGCGCGGTATCGCTTCGAAGTAGCTGTGGAAATTCGAGATATGGCTGACCAGAGCATCTGTCAGGGAATCCTGGCCGACATTTGTCTGGGCGGCTGCTATGTTTCCATGGTCACTCCATTTCCCTCCGGAACCAGCGTTTCCATTGCGCTGAACTTACCGCAATTCACCGGAGTTCTGCGCGGGCAGACCGTGACCTCCGTCCCCGGCAGCGGGATGGGAATCGAGTTCACATCTGAAGAAGATGCGGAAGCGGCATCCCGGCTTCAAGCGTTTCTTCTTTCCCTTGAAAACAGCGTGGCCGCAGGCTGATCTGCGCAGCCGTACATGGCCCGTTTGTACCGTGTCGGCCTGCGCTATCGTAATTGCTCCGCAGTGCCTTAAGAGTGCCACAATAAGCCATTCCGGGTTCGAGTAGCCAAGGGAGAAGTACCATGGCTGTTGAATTCAAAGAGCGGCGCCGCTTTCCGCGCTACCCTTGCGACACCGGAGTGCGCGTCCATCCGGAAAAGAGCAACGCGGGCTATTGGGGAACACTTTCCGATATCTCCGCCGGCGGATGTTATGTCTACACGTTTTCGCCGCTGCCGGTGGGGCAGATGGTGACTTTGATCATCAAGCTTGGCGATGCCGAAGTTGATGTTGGCGGCAAGATTGTCAGCTCGCATCCGGGCGTCGGCATGGGCGTAGCGTTCGTGGGATTTGTTCACGACGACGGAGAGCAGCGGCTGAAGATCTATCTTGAGCATCTGGCCAGCCAGCCTCGAGCAAAAGATTCCATCGCTGTGTTCCACTAGGCCGCGGCCGCGCGCATTGATTTGAGCGCAATGCTGCCGAGCACCAGCACAGCAGCTACGATCGCGCCCCACAAGAGCGCGGGATGCCGCTCTGACCATGGCCGGTCATCGGGGCGTCCCGTATACGCCTGGTTCTGCGCCTCTGCGCCGAACTGCGCTTCCTGGGCATTTCTGTCCTTCAGAAAAAGCTTGGCGTAGTCGTAAACTGGTGAGTCGAGTTTTTCGTCGCCATAGTAGAGCGTCAGTGTGCTCTTCACGGGAGCATCAAAGTAAAGCCGCCGCTCGTACTGCTTCAGATGCGCGCTGTTCAGCTTCAATGGCGGATCGTCTCCGTTATGGATAACCACCTTGAGCTGCTTCTGCCCGACTTCAGCTAGGCTCACCTCGTGGTCGTCGGAGTCGATCTTCAATCCGGAGCGAACCATATGGACGCGGCTGATCTCACCTGAGCCGAGATAACCGCCACTCTCGTTCTCGATTGAGATATCGCGGCGGAAATCGCGCTGCGCCGGATCAATCTCGAAGACAATCTCATCTACAGGGACGTTCTCAGGAAGCGTGAAGGTCAGCGTCGTCTGTTTATCTTTGTTTTCCACTTGCGGCTGTGCGGAAACATCACGCCAAACCGGTTTCTCTTCTTGGCGCAATTCTGAGCTGGCGCCGGCCACGTCCTCCGGTTTCACCGGACCATCGATCGTCACCCGCAGGTACTTGTAGGCACTGCGCGGAAGCCGAAGCACCATGTTCCTGCCCAGATTTTCCTTTGAGAGGTCGTACAAAATGCTTTCGCCTAGCCTGGCCCAGTTCTGGCCGTGCAGATCATCCTGGCCTTCCACCATTGCATGGGCGACAAAGTTCCGCGTCCCCAGCTTCAGCTCCACGTGGTCGTATTCCGCAACGCCGGACATGTCAATCAGGAATTGCGTTTTCCCACGGAGACTCGCCTGTTGAAACACGCGAACGTCCTTGCGCTCATTACGCGAACTGCCGCGTTCGGTTGCGAGGGCGTAAGGAATCTCGGTTGTGCCGTTATTGAGCCGAAGATCGCCGAGTCCACGGCGCGCGTGCTGCCACACTGTTTCGTCAATCGCGATGTAGTGCTGCCCGCCTCCAGCCACTTGCACCGGACGTTCGTAGCGAAAGTAAGCCATGGCAGAGCTTGCCGCAACCGCGGACGCGAGAATGAAATTCGCCAGGAGTTTCACGTTAAGCATGTCTTCCTTGAACTCTCTCCGCAGCGCCGGAAAGCTTCAGCCAGTCGCGATGGTAGATATAGGAAATTCCCATCAACACCACACCCAGAGCGATGAAGCTGATAATTCGATAGCCCTGCTGAAGACCGGAAACATCGAACACAAACACCTTGCCGACGGTGAATGCGATCAGCGCCAGCGCCTGCCAGCGCACGAAAGCCGAACGCCGCCAGAAGCCGAACAGCATCAGGCCGTACAGCAGCCAGATGACGGAGTAACTGAAGTTGCGCGCGAACTCGAGTTGCTCATAGCGGAAATTTTGCGTGTTGCCTGGGCCTAAGGTGTACCCGGCGATAATCTGACGGGTGTAGAAGTCTCTGGCCTCAAGCGTCAGAGCCAGTAACGCCAGCAGATTGAGTCCGATCGCTGCCAGACGCATGAAGGAGATACCACGGTCTGGCGCAGGGCGGCTGCTCGCGGCCACAATCCCGCCGAGAATCGCAATCGCAAGAACGTAGGTAGCGAAGCGCGCGTTGAGCACCAGGCTGGTAACGTGGAAGTTGTCGAATATCAGCAGCCTGATGATCCCAAGCACCAGCGCCGCGATGGCAAGCGCACGAAGGAATTCGCTCCTGCTGCGTGCGCCTACGAACAAGAGCACGCCCGATTCGGCCAGCCAGCCGACAGTAATCCAATGCTGCGAGAGCTTCAGGGGGATCGCGACGGTAATGAATGCAATCGCAATCGCCACGTGCAGCATGTTAATGAGCTTGACCACATCAGGTTCACTGCTCACCCGACGCGTCAACTGGCTGCTCAAGGCAAGGTAAGCGCCTGACAGCCCAAGCGCATACCAGGTGAGCGTGACTGGCTGATTGCTATAGACGAGATATAGCCCCAGAAACATTGCCCCCGCATTCACCAGCGGCAGCACCGTCAGTGTGACAGAAAATCCGGCATGCCAGCGCGAGCGCGTCAGTGGCGTGAGCAGCGGAATGACGGCGAAAATCGCGCCGAAGAGAAACAGGAAGATGACTGTGGGAACCAGTTGGTTATAGTCGTAGTACTCGACGTACCAGCCGATATAAAGCGCGACCGTGCCGATGAAGCTTCCCACCAGCAGCCGCCGCCAGGGTTTCTTCGTGACCAAAATGAGAATTGCAAGATCCAGCAGAGTCACGTAGGAGAAGAGAACCAGCTCATGGTTCTGGCCTGACGACACCAGCAGGGGAGTGCAGAAGCCGCCGGCCAGGGCGAAAGCCGCCAGGATTTCCGCATCCTGCGTCAGCGCCATGGCAATGGTGAACGCTGTCACCAGAATCATGGCCGCGAACGCCGCGCCCGCAGGAACGAGGTGGTAAAGCTGAAACGCGCCCCAAAGCGAGAGATAAAGCGTGCCGATGCCAACGGCTTTCAAGGAATAAGAAAACGGCGCCTGGCCATGCGCGCGGAAGCGCTCGCTCCACACAATCACAGCAATGCCGGCCAGAATGCCGATCGCGACTCGACCGGTCTCGCCGATCCACTGGTTCTCAAAGGCATACTTCAGGAAGTAAGCCACGCCGATCAGGATCGCAATGATGCCAATCCGGTTCAGCCAGAGTTTGCCTATGGTCCCTTCAAGATCGCGGGTAGACGTGCGCCGGACGGTGGGAGCGGGGCGTGTTTGAGGCGGAACGCCCGTGGCCCTTGGCGGTTCGGTAATTCCCGCATTCACTTGCCGAACCAGCGGAGGAGGCGCAGCAGCAACGTCGTGCTGCTCGACTCCAACCTTCTGTTCCAGCCGGTAGATGCGCGCAGTGAGAGCTCCCAGTTGCGTTCGCAACTCCTGTAACTCATCCTGGATGGATGCCATGGCCGTAAGCTATCGCAAACCAGAGGCCGTGAGCAAAGGAATTGTTCGCAGAAGGATGGTTACCCTTGTGATGGACTTGCGAGATTCGCCTTTCAGCTCTGGCACAGCTTGCGGATGGTTTGCAATGCCGTCTCGCAATCTTCCCGGCCCACGTCCATGTGCGTGACGAACCGCATCTGTTCCGCGTTGATGCCCGCGGCCAGCACTCCGCGATCGGCAAGTTTGCGGCTGAAGTCAGCGGTGTTCATGCCCGTTCCGCTGATGTCGAAGACAAGAATGTTGGTTACGACCTTTGCGGGTTTGATCCTGATGCCGCGAATTTGCGCCAATCCGTCGGCCATCATGCGAGCATTGGCGTGATCGTCTTTGAGCCGCGCCGGCATCTTCTCCAGGGCGATCAGCCCTGCCGCGGCCAGCACCCCAGCTTGTCGCATGCCGCCGCCTAGCGCTTTGCGATACGCGCGGGCCTTGACGATGAATGTGCTGCTCCCCACCAGCAGGGAGCCAACGGGAGCGCCCAGCCCTTTTGAGAGGCAGAACATCACAGAATCGAATTTCTTCGTGATCTCGGCCACTGGTTTGCCCAGCGCGGTTGCGGCGTTGAAGATGCGTGCCCCGTCAAGATGCACAGGCAAACTGAGCTCGTGCGCCTGATCGCAAATTTCATCTGCAACTTCCTGCGGGTACACCGTTCCTCCGGCCATGTTGTGCGTGTTCTCCAGCGAGATCAGGCCGGTTTGCGCTTTGTAGTAGATTCCCGGCGCGATCCGCTTCTTGATCTCGGCCCAGGTCAGAAAGCCGTCTTCTCCATAGATCGGCCGCACCAGGCATCCGGAAAACGACGCCAGCGTGGCCATTTCGTAATTGAAGATGTGCCCGCGCTCTTCGCAGATGATCTCCTGTCCGGGTTGAGTATGGATCTTGATGGCAATCTGATTTCCCATAGTCCCGCTGGGAACGAAGATCGCTGCCTCGCGGCCGAAGATCTCCGCCGCCCGCTGTTCCAGCCGGTTGACCGTCGGATCCTCACCGTAAACATCATCGCCGACTTCGGCTTCCGCCATGGCGCGGCGCATTTCCGGCGTGGGGCGCGTAACGGTATCACTGCGAAAGTCGAGCGCGCGTTGGGTTTTGCTGGTTTCCAATTCTATGGGCGCGGATTGAGCGAGCTTGGCATTCATACGAATTTGGTAATTGGGCAAGTTGGTAATTGGGTAATTTCACCCAAGCGCCAGTTCAATTACGAGATTACCAACTTACTCAATTACCCAATCGGCGTGGGTGTTGGGCAACTAAGAAATTTTTCAAACACTTCATTCGACAGCAGCCTGCCCCGCGCCGTCAACTGAAGATTGTTGCCGATGCGTCGCAGCAGTCCTGCGGAAAAAAGCTCTTCGAGTATTGCCGTGTACTGTTCGACCTGCTCGCCGAATTCAGAGCGAAGCTGCTCCAGGTCAATACCCCGGTTCAGCCTGAGCCCCAGGAAAAGCGCTTCTTCCAAAGCTTGCGCCGTCGTCACTTCGCTCGCGCTGGTTTGGGCCGAGATGAGGAATTGATCGTAATTGTCCGTAGTTGCCAGACGCACGCTCTCAACGCCATCCGCCCGCGCCTCAGCCGACGCCGGCAGCATGGAATGGGCATCCACGCCGAAGCCAAGATACGGCTGGCGGGTCCAATACTTGAGATTGTGGCGCGATTCGAATCCCTCGCGCGCGAAGTTGGAAATCTCATACTGCCGGATTCCCGCGGCGTTCAGGCGATCACAGGCCGTCTCGTACATCTCGGCTGTAAGATCGTCATCGGGAACAAAATGCGCATGATACTTTGTTCCGCCGGCGATCAATTCCCGACCCAGGCGAGAATCCTCATCCACTTCCAGCATGTACACGCTAACGTGAGGCACGCCGATAGCAATGGCTTCATCGAGCGAGTAGTTCCACGTTTCGCGCGTCTGGTGGGGAAGCCCGGCGATTAAATCAACATTGATGTTGCTGATGCCCGCGCACCGTAGCCGCTCAATATCCTGACGAGCCTTCTCCCGCGTGTGCAGCCGCGCCACCGAAGCTGCTTCCTTGTCCACAAACGACTGCACTCCCAGGCTCACGCGGTTCACGCCGCGCGTGACCAGCGCCTGGATGATCGAGTCGGTCAGCGTTCCGGGAGCGCATTCGACTGTTATTTCCGCTTTGGGCAGCACGGTAAATTCCTGCCGGAGAATGAACAGCAGTTTCTTGAGTTCCTCCGGCGGCAGCAGGCTGGGCGTTCCACCGCCGAGATAAATGGAATCGGCGGGCTCAGGAATTTCCGCCCTATGCTCCGCGGCGAAGTCCCTCATCTCGCGCATGTCGGCCGCGAGCCGCTCCACGTACTGGCCCATCTGGCCGGCCGAAAACACACCCGAGGCGAAGTTGCAGTAAGTACACTTTGAGCGGCAGTAGGGGACGGAAATGTAGAGGCCGAGACACATTTTCGGTATGTTTTAATCCCCCGAGCGCTTAGGCCAAAGCCAGATTACCGAGCCGCTAGTTGCAGCAATGGCAAACAGCACACCTAGAATCGAGCCGAAGGCGATTATTGGAGCGTCTCCAGATGGAGATTGGGATTGACGGGTGAGATGCTCCCACACCCATGACGGCAGCAGCACTCCCAGAAAGAACGCCATAATTCCAGCCGCGGTGGATGAAATCACGGCGCCAATAATTCGGACAAATCTCCAACCTGGATAGCTCATTTAGACACGTAAATCCTGCATCAATTATAGAATCAGAGTCTATGCTCAAGCGCGCAGTGATCACTGGGATGGGCGTAGTCAGCCCCAATGGAATAGGAAAAACAGCGTTCTGCCAGGCAATTCTCGCAGGCAAAAGCGGAGTAAAAAAGATTACCCGTTTCGATGCTTCCGATCTTCCGGTGCAGATCGCAGGCGAGATTCAGGATTTCAACGAACTCGACTGGATCGATCCCAAAGAGCGCAAGCACGTTTCTCGCTGCGTTCCGCTGGCCGTCGCCGCGTCAACCGAAGCGCTGAACGATGCCGGCATTGAGCCTGATAAGCTGTCACTCGATGGCAAGCGCGAAATCGGCGTGACGCTGGGTACAGGCGGTGGCGCGCATGACTTCACTGACCAACAATACAATCTTTACTACCAGGGCAAGATCAAGCAAGTAAGCATCTTCACCATCCCCAGCGGGACAATGGGCACCATGTCCAGCGAGGTCAGCATGCGCTTTGGCTTGCG
This sequence comes from Terriglobales bacterium, assembly GCA_035280185.1. Classification (GTDB taxonomy): domain Bacteria; phylum Acidobacteriota; class Terriglobia; order Terriglobales; family Acidobacteriaceae; genus Angelobacter. The sequence continues at coordinate 13,870 of DATEGH010000158.1, read as the reverse complement.
CGGGCCGAGCCATGTTGTGACCACCGGCTGCACTTCTTCCACTGACGCCATTGCCCACGCGCTGCGTGAGATTCAGCTTGGTGTCCAGCCGGTGATGCTGGTGGGTGGCGCGGATGCCCCGCTGGCCTGGGGAATCGTGAAGGCCTTCACGCTGATGAAGATCATGACGCAATCGTGGAACCATGCTCCGGAGCGCGGCTCGCGGCCCTTCAATCTTGACCGCGACGGCTTCGTCCTGGCGGAAGGGGCATGGATGTTCGTCCTCGAAGAGTACGACCATGCCCGCGCTCGTGGCGCAAAAATCTATGCCGAGATTGCCGGATACGGTTCCACCTGCGAGGCTTTTCATCGCGTGCGCTTGCAGGAGTGCGGTGAAGAGCCGGCTCGCGCCGTTGAGTTGGCCATGAAAGAAGCCGGAATCTCGCCTAGGGACGTCCAGTACGTGAACCTACACGGAACCTCCACCGACCTGAATGACCGAATTGAAACTCGCGCGCTCAAGCTGGCGCTGGGGGATCACGCGTCAAAAGTTCCCATGTCGGCTCTGAAGTCTCAGATCGGTCATCCTCAGGGCGCATGCGGAGCAGCCGGAGTTGCAGCCACTCTGATCGCGATGCAGCACAACATCATTCCGCCCACCATCAACCTGGAAAATCCCGATCCCGAATGTGATCTCGACTACGTGCCTGACGTAGGTCGCAACGCTGAAATCGAGCATGCCATCTGCAACTGCATTGCTTTTGGATCAAAAAATTCCGCCCTGGTGCTGCGCCGGGTCATCTGATAGACGCACGATAAAATAGAAGTCTAACGATGGCACAGGAAGAAGAAGTACTAGGTAAGGCGTATGACAGCCGGCTTATGGGGCGGCTGCTCACCTATCTCCGCCCCTACTGGTGGCAGAGCACGGTGGCGATCTCCGCCATTTTTCTCAAAGTCTTTCTCGGGCCGGATGTACTCGGGCCGTACCTGGTGGCCATCACCATCGACAAGTATCTGAGCGCTCATGCGTATCACGGAAGCTTGCTTGATCGCTGGCTGAGCCCAAATCCCTGGACCGGAGTCGGCCAGATCGCCCTGCTTTATCTTGCTTCGCTGCTCTTCAACTTCGGGCTGGAGTTCGTCCAAACCTACCTCATGCAGTGGACCGGCCAGAAGGTAATGTACGACCTGCGCAGCCAGATTTTCCGCCACCTGCAGGAGATGCACGTCGGCTTTTACGACAAGAATCCCGTCGGCCGCCTGGTCACGCGGGTCACCAGCGACGTTGATGCGCTGAACGAAATGTTCACCGCCGGCGTGGTCTCGATTTTCGAGGACGTCTTCATTCTTGGCGGGATCATGTTCGTGATGCTGCGGATGAAGTGGTGGCTTGCCCTGATCACCTTTGCCGTTTTGCCCGTGATTTTCTGGGTGACGATGATCTTCCGCAAATCGGTGCGGGAGTCTTACCGCAGGATTCGCGTGGCCATCGCGCGCATCAATGCCTATCTGCAGGAGCACGTTAGCGGAATGATCGTGCTCCAGCTCTTCAACCGCGAGCGCCGCGCCTATCGCAGGTTCGATGAGATCAACGCGCAGCACATGATCGCCTTCAAGGACGCGATCCTCGCTTACGCCATCTACTACCCCGTGGTGGAACTGCTCTCGGCGATCGCCATTGCTTCTGCTCTGTGGTTTGGCGGGTTGCGCGCGCTGGTCGGCGCAGTTACGGTAGGAACGGTGACCGCGTTCGTGCTCTATGCGCAGCGCTTCTTCCGGCCTATTCAGGACCTGAGCGAAAAATACAACATTTTGCAATCCGCAATGGCGGCCAGCGAGCGTGTTTTCAAGCTGCTGGATACTCCGATTGAAATCCTCTCGCCTGCAAATCCGATGACCGCGCAAGGCAAGGGGAGGATCGAGTTCGATCACGTCTGGTTCGCCTACCGCAAGCTGGAGCATGAATCGCCTGCGCAGACCGTCGCCGCCATCACGAACGGTCATCCTCATTCTGCGAGCGACGGCAGTGGCTTTGACTGGGTGCTGCGCGATGTCTCGTTCACGATTGAACCGGGAGAAACGGTCGCGATCGTGGGCCATACCGGCGCCGGGAAGACCACAATCATCTCGGTGCTGATGCGCTTCTACGACATTCAGAAAGGCGCAATCCGCATTGATGGCGTAGACATTCGCGACATGGACTTGAGCGAACTTCGCCGCCGCTACGGAGTGGTCTTGCAGGACCCGTTTCTATTCAGCGGCACGGTTGAGAACAACATCCGGCTCGGATCAACTTGGATTACCGATGATCAAGTTGAATCCGCGGCTGAAAGCGTGAATGTCGCGGACTTCATTCGCACCCTGCCCGGCGGGTTCCGCGAACCGGTACTGGAGCGCGGAAGCACGCTCAGCACCGGCCAGAAGCAGCTCATCTCTTTTGCCCGAGCGCTTGCACATGACCCGAAGATCCTGATTCTCGACGAAGCCACCTCCAGCGTCGACACCGAGACCGAACTGAGGGTCCGCGATGCGCTCAGCCGCATGGTAGAAGACCGGACTTCGGTCATCATCGCCCACCGGCTCTCGACCATTCAGCGCGCCAACAAGATCATCGTGATGCATAAAGGCGTGGTGCGTGAGATCGGCAGCCATCAGGAGCTGCTGGCTCAACGCGGGATTTATTGGAAGCTGTACGAGCTCCAGTACAAGGACCAGGAAGTGGGAGATCGGGCCATCGGATCACCGGACCATCTGATCATCGAAGGATCGGACTAGCGATCGATCTGAAAAACTGCGATCCGAGTCGCAACAAAGCTAACAATCACCGGCCGTGCTCGCTATCGTCGCGCGGGCTCTGTGGTCTAATGCCTACATGTTCGCTTCGCGTACGAACTGGAACCTCACTGTCAACCGCCTGTCCCAATCTCTGGCCCGGATTCGCGCTTCGGGCGAAAAGCTTCTGGATCTTACGGCTTCCAATCCCACGGAGTGCGGCTTTCGTTACGACGGCAACACGATTTTGAAGGCCTTTATTAACCCCGCAGCGCTCAAGTACCATCCGCAGCCGCGTGGCCTCGCAACCGCTCGAAAGGCAGTGCGCGAATATTACGCCGGCAGCAGAGTCTCTCCCGGCGACCTGTTTCTCACCAGCAGCACGAGCGAGGCGTACACCTTCGCGCTGCGCCTGTTGTGCGAGCCCGGAGAGGAATTGCTGGTGCCAGCGCCGAGTTATCCGCTGTTTGAGTTTCTCGCCGATATCCAGGATGTGAAGCTCGTCTCCTATCCTCTGATTTACGATCACGGCTGGCAGATTGACCTTCATGCATTGGAGCAGGCGATCAACGGACGGACGCGCGGAATCGTCGTGGTGAATCCTAATAATCCGACGGGAAATTTTGTCCGTCAGGAGGAAGTTGTTGAGCTGAGTCGGATCTGTTCTGCCCACGAGCTAGCGATCATCTGCGACGAAGTCTTTCTGGATTTCAACCTGACTGCGGCGAAACCTTTCAGCTTCGTGAACAACACCGGCGCCCTCACGTTCACTTTGAGCGGACTGTCAAAAGTTTCAGGCTTGCCGCAGATGAAGCTTGCCTGGCTGGTGGTGGGCGGGCCGGAAAGCCTGAAGAGGGAAGCGGCGGCCCGGCTGGAAGTGATTGCCGACACATATCTCTCCGTCAGCACGCCAGTCCAGCTCGCCGCGCCGGCGTTGCTGGGTCAGCGCGACGGCTTTCAGCGCCAGTTGCTTTCGCGCATCAGGCAGAACCTTGCGGAACTCGATTCGCAAATGGCGGAGCAGAATCAATGCAGCCGGCTTGCAGTGGATGGCGGCTGGTACGCGATCGTTCGAGTGCCGGCAGTGAAATCGGATGAAGACCTGGCGATTGAGCTGCTGGAACAGCGGAATGTCCATGTCCATCCCGGTCATTTCTACAATTTTCCTCGAGAGGGCTATCTTGTCGTAAGCCTGATCACCCCGGAACAGGATTTTGCCGAAGGAATTTCAGAGCTGCTGGAAGCGGTTGCTTCTGCCGGCACCGAGCCGATGTCCGTCCGCAGCTAGGCGCTTTACATTGCGGCCTGCCGCAGCTTATAGCGCTGGATCTTTCCCGTTGCCGTCTTTGGCAGCTCGCTCACGAACTCGAGTTTCTGCGGGCATTTGTGACTGGCCAGACGTTTTGCGAGATGTTGCCTGAGATCTTCCGTCAATTGCGGCGTGCCGGCTAGTCCGGGCTTGAGCACCAGATAAGCGGCAGGCCTGGTGAGATGGTTTCCATCGGCGTATCCCACGACAGCCGCCTCCTGCACTGCGGTGTGCTCCACTAGAACACTCTCGACCTCGGCCGGGCTCACCCACATGCCTTTCACTTTCATCATGTCGTCCGAGCGGCCAACGTACCAGTAGTATGCATCGGCATCGCGGTAGTATTTGTCTCCGGTGCGCAGCCAGTGTCCATGGATGGTTTCCTTGGTTTTTTCGTGCTGGTTCCAATAGCAGGAGCAGACGGAATCCCCCTTGATAAGCAGATTTCCGATCTCGCCATTTGGAACATCATTTCCTTTTTCATCAACGATTCGCGCTTCGTATCCGGGAAGAATCTGGCCGCTGGAGCCGGGACGGGCTGCTCCGGGGCGGTTCGCGATGAACATATGGAGTGCTTCGGTTGATCCGATGGCATCGAGAATCTCGACCTTAAAGCGTTCCTTGAAGCGCTGATAGATCGGCGCCGGCAGCGCCTCTCCCGCAGAAACAGCCCACCGTATTGAAGAGAGATCAAAGTCCTTAGCGGCTGTCGGCGGATACGCCAGCAATGACGAATAGTTCGAAGGCACGGAGAAGAACAGGGTAGGGCGATGCCGCTCAATGACCGAATAGATATTCGGCGGCGAAGGGGAACCCGGCCAGAGAATGCTGGTGGCGCCGACCGCAAGTGAGAAGTAGAGCCCGTTGCCAAGGCCGTAGGCGAAAAACAGTTTTGCCACGCTGAAGAACCGGTCGTCCTCCCGGATGCCCAACACCTCTTTCGCGTAACGCTCTGAGCACACCACCATATCGTGATGCAGATGCACACATCCTTTGGGAAAGCCGGTGCTGCCGGAAGAGTAAAGCCAGAAAGCGGCGTCGTCCTTGCAGGTGGGCTCCGCCGCAAGTTCTGCGGATGCCGGCTCCATGAGCGATAACAGTGAATCGAGTCCTTGCGCTTTACCGGAAACAATGATTGTTTCCAGATATTGAAGGTTTGCTTTAGGAATTGCCTCGATCTGCGGCAGAAGGCTCTCGCTTACAACCAGCACGCGCGTGCGGCAGTCGTTCAGCAAGTACTCATATTCGTGGGGCTTCAGCAGGGTGTTCATCGGGACCGCGACGGCCCCCATCTTGATGGCGCCGAAGAAGCAGTAGGCAAAATCCGGGGTGTCCAGCAGTAGCAGCGCGACCCGCTCTTCGGGTCGAACTCCCAGAGACTTCAGCGCATTGCCCGCCCGATTCACGCGTCCAAGGAGTTGCTCATAGGACACCTGCTCCTGCTCACACTCGAACGCAATCTTCTTCGCGCGCCCCTCGGCAATGTGGCGGTCCACAAAATGCGTGGCGGCATTAAACAGGCGTGGGAGTTCGATGGTGGTCATTGGCAACGGACTGATAACGAGCTACTTAAACTCGGGAACTTTCGCCGGATTGCAAGCGTAATAAAGCTTGTCGGGAAGGGCAAGCCGGGATTTTTGACAGTCCGGCGTTAATAACTCGACCCCGTGCTCGTCATTGTAGAAGAGGAGCAGCGTACTTGCAGGCCACAATGCAAAGCGTTCCATCGGACACAGGCCAGAACCTTCAGCCTCATCGCGCGGCGTTGGCGGATCTTTTCCACCAACAGAAGGATCGGGTCTTCCGGAGCGCCTATCGCATTACGGGCAATTCCAGCGATGCCGAAGACGTCCTTCAAACCGTGTTTCTGCGCCTTGCGGGGCAGGAGAGCGTGGGAGAAATCAGAAATCTTCCCGCTTACCTGCACCGATCGGCGGTCAATGCAGCGCTCGACGTCCTGCGTCGCCGAACGGAAACAGCCAGTTTGGAAACGGAGCCATGCCAGGCTGACTTGAAGCTCGTCCAGCGGACTGATCGTGATCTCGAATTGCGCGATTGGCTGCGGCGGGCTCTAAGCCGGCTGAATCCCCGCTGGGCGGAGATGTTCGTTCTCCGCTTTGTTGAGGATTACAGTAATCACGAGATTGCCCGGATGATGGGAACTTCCTCCGCGGTTGTTGCTGTGTTGCTGCATCGTACGCGTGCTCGCCTCAAAGAAGATTATGTGCAGATGACGAGGAGCACACCATGAAACCGATACAACAAGATCCACGAACCGCTCTGGCCAAGGCGGTGTCAGGACTCAAGCAGGAGAATCCTCAAGCGGAGGCGATGCAGTCTGCGTCCGAACGGGTGTGGAAGCACTTGGAGCAAGCGAATGGTGCGGACCAATTTCTTGCCCCTCAAACAAGCGCAGCGCCGCCGCGGCCTTGGAAGGATGCGCTGCCGCGCGGAGGGTTTGGTGGCTTGCAATGGGCGGTAGCTTTGGCCGTCGTTCTTGCGCTCGGAATTTCCGGATACTTTGTGCAAAGAATCTTTTTCTCCGGCCCTGCGGGAATGCGCGCGAGCGTGATCTCTTTTGAGGGAGCGGTTTACCGTGTTGGCTTCAGCGGCGAGCAGGCGCTAAGGGCAGGTGATGAAATCAGCGAGGGCGAGCAAGTTCGCACCGCGGGCGAATCGCGAGCGTTGCTGCGCTTGCGTGACGGCTCGGTTGTTGAGATGAATGAGCGCGCTCAGCTTGGGGTCAGTATGGGCCGGCGCGACACCACTATTCGGCTTGACCGCGGCGACATCATTGTCCAGGCCGCCAAGCGCAAGTCAGGTCATCTCTACGTGGCGGCCAAGGATTGCCGCGTCGCAGTTACAGGAACTGTTTTCTCTGTTAACAGCGGCCTCAAAGGGTCCCGTGTTTCTGTTATCGAAGGCGAGGTGCGTGTATCCGAGGATGGCGCCACCAGAATTCTGCATCCCGGTGATCAGCTTTCGACGAGCACCGCACTCGCCGCCGTTCCGGTGAAGCAGGAGATTGCCTGGAGTCAGAACCTGGATAAGCATCTGGCTCTGCTGGCCGAATTTTCCAAGCTCCAGAAGAAACTTGAAACAGTACGCCTCCCGGATCTGCGTTATCAGAGCACGCTTCTGCCACTGCTGCCATCGAATACTGTTCTTTATGCCGCCCTCCCCAATTTGGGAGATGCTGTGCAGCAGGCGAACCAGCTCTTTCAACAGCAGCTTCAGGAAAGCCCGGTGCTGAAGGACTGGTGGCAGAAGGTCCAGAGCCAGAAGGGCGCTCCCGATTTCAACCAGGTGATTGATGAGATTCACAACTTCAGCCAGTACCTGGGAGATGAGATTGTCCTCTCCATCAACCTTGACGGGCGAAGGGCGTCGCCACTGGCGGTGGCACACGTGCAACGAGCCGGGCTCAAGGAGTTCATCGAGCAGGAATATTCCAAGCACGCCGATGCTTCGCATCCCAAGGACATGGTGGTGCTCGATGAATCGCAGCTCAACTCCAGCAAGGCGGACGCCCATAAGCAGGCGCTGTTCATGCTGGTGGGTTCTGACTTTGTCGCGGCTGCGCCGAACCTCGCCGAGTTGCGGCAGTTTGATGCCGCTTTGAAGCAGGGGAGCGGCGGCTTTGCTGACACCGATTTCGGACACCGCATGCAAGCGGAGTATCAAGATGGAGCCGGCATCCTGATCGGAGCCAATCTGCACGCGATGGCTGCGGAGCATGAATACGCTCATCCTGCGAGAAATCCGCAGGCTTTCGCGAGCACGGGATTTGGCGATGTTCAATACCTGGTGGCCGAGCGGAAGGACAGCGGCGCGATGCCACTCAACCGCGCGGAACTGACGTTTACCGGACAGCGCCGCGGAGTGACTTCGTGGCTGGCGCAACCCGCGCCTATCGGCGGCCTGGAGTTTGTATCGAAGAATGCGGGCATGGCCGGAGCTCTGGTAAGTAAAAGCCCCGCACAAATTCTAGACGACGTCCTCAGCATCGCCGGCGCAAGCGATCCCAAAGCTCAAACAGAAGTCGCGCAGACGGAATCTGAACTGAACATCCGCCTGCATCAGGACCTGGCTGACACTCTGGGTGGAGAAATCACGTTCGCGCTCGACGGCCCGATTCTGCCAACTCCTTCATGGAAGCTGGTACTTGAGGTTTACAACCCGGGCAGGCTGCAATCCACGATCGAGCAGTTGATTGCGGATGCCAACCAGAAGTCACGGAACGGGCAGATTACGTTGGAACAGCAAGCGGCGGATGGGCTGGCGTACTACAGAGTGCGCCTGCCGGGCAGGACGGCCGCCGCTGAGGTTGATTACACATTTGCCGATGGATACATGGTCATTGCTCCCAGCCGAGCGCTCGTGCGCAACGCTGTCGCGGTACACCGGAGCGGGGATGGGCTCTCGCGCTCAGCAGAGTTCCAGGCTCTGCTGCCGCAGGATGAGCACGCGAATGCGTCGGCATTGTTGTACCAGAACCTGTCGCCCGTGCTTGGACCGGTGATCGCCCAGCTCTCGCCTTCGCAGGTGCAGTCTTTACAGCAGATCGCGGCAGATAACAAGCCAACCGTGATCTGTGCCTATGGCGAACCGAACGCGATTCGCGTGGCCAGCAACAGCAAAGCCTTTGGAATTAATTTGAACGCCGCCGCGCTTTCCACTCTGATGCAACTGGCGCGCCCGCAGGGGACGCGTCGAGAATAGGATTCGGATGGCTGCCGTTATCGAGTTCGAGAATCTGCAGATCAAACTGGGACCGCGCATGGTCCTCGACAACCTGAACGGCAGCCTTTCAGGACGTTGCATCGGCTTGCTGGGGCCGAATGGATCGGGCAAATCCACGCTCATCAACACACTTCTCGGCTTCTACAAGCCGTTTGCCGGCACTGCCAAGGTCTTTGGAAAGTCTGTGCAGAGCGATTTGCGTGGCGTCCGTTCACAGATCGGCTACATGCCGGAGAACGACGCGTTCATTGCCGACATGACCGGCGTCCGCTTCGTCCGTTACATGGCCGAGCTTTCCGGTCTGCCCGCGGCAGAAGCTATGGAGCGCGCCCATGAGGCATTTTTCTTTGTCGGATTAGGCGAGGCTCGTTATCGCAAACTGGGCACCTATTCGCTTGGCATGAAGCAAATGGCAAAGCTGGCCCAGGCCATCGCGCATGGGCCAAAGCTGCTTCTGCTCGACGAACCAACCAACGGACTTGATCCTGAGGCCCGGCAGCGCATGCTGGAACTGGTGAGGACCATTCGCGATGCCGGCGAAACGCACATCCTGATTTCCTCTCATCTGCTGCGCGACATCGAAGATTGCTGCGACGAAGTGGTCATCCTGAAAGAAGGAAGGATCGCGGCGTTGTGCAATCTGGAAGAAGAACGCAAAGCCAACCTGAAATTCCTGGAGCTGGAGGTGAACCAGGAGAATGGATTTCTGGAATCTATTCGCGGCTTGGGTTGCGAGTGCGACAGCTTCGGCGCCGGACGGCTCAAAGTTGTCATGCCAGAGACCATCGAGGTAAAGCAGCTTTATAAGATCGCTCTGGAACATTCGGTGCAGATTCGGCGTATGAACTATCGGCGCGATTCACTGGAGGACATCTTCCTCCGCGCGATGTCAGGGGGCAGGGAATCGAAGGTGGCAACGAATGGCCGTTTATAGACGGAGCTACAGCGCGTACAAAGGAGCCGTCACGCCGCCGTGGTCGCGCTTTACGGTCCTCGCGCGATACGGCTTTTCTACTCTGTTTGAATCGCGGCCTTTCACTGCATATGCCGCGATGTGCCTGGTCCCATTTCTCGGCGCACTTGTATTCATTTATGTGGTCCACAACGCATCCGTTCAAGCGCTGCTGAACGTGAGATTTGGCCGCCCGCCGCTGATTGATAACAGTTTCTTTCTGGCATTTCTCGGCATTGAAGCCTGGATGGGATTTCTGCTAACGGCCTGGGCTGCGCCGGGAATGATCAGCAAGGACTTCGCCAACCAATCCGTTCAGCTCTATTTGAGCCGCCCGCTGTCGCGAGCGGAATACCTTGCAGGCAAGATTGCTGTGCTTGCGACTCTGCTGTCCTTCATCACATGGATTCCTGCCTTGCTGCTGTTTGAGATTCAGGCGGAATTGCAGGGCGGCGGCTGGGGATGGCGGAACCTCTGGCTGGCCGGAGCAATTCTTCTTGCGGCAATCATGTGGATTGCTCTGATCTCGCTGCTCTCGATGGCAATTGCCGTGTGGGTGCGATGGCGAATTGCCGCTACCGCCTTGATGATCGGCGTGTTTTTTCTGCTGCCCGGCTTCGGCGAGATCGTGAATGTGATTTTGCGCACGCATTGGGGCAAGCTGCTTAATTTCCCCTGGGTTGTCACTTTGGTTTGGACGCATCTCTTCCGGATGCCACCCCAACTGATTGGTATCAGGGGCTTCAATCAGGTTCCGCTGTGGTCGGCTTGGGCATGCTTGCTTGTGCTGTGCGCGTTCTCGCTCTGGGTGCTCAACTTGCGCTTGAAAGCTCGTGAGGTGGAGCGCGGATGACTGCCGTAAACGACAGAATCGTCTGCCAGGACGTCTCGAAATTTTACGGCGAAGTTCTCGGCGTGAATCGCGTGAATCTTTCTCTTCCGCCCGGAGTCACTAGCCTGGTAGGGCCCAACGGCTCAGGCAAAACCACCTTGATGAGCCTGATGACCGGGCTCGTCCGGCCGACACAGGGCAGCATCACCGTGCTGGGGCTGACGCCGGACCAGCCGGAAGAGTTCTTCCGCCATGTCGGCTACTGCACGCAATTCGATTCCTTTCCCAAAGGCGCCACAGGGTATCAATTCATTTTTGACAGCCTGAAGCTGCGAGGCTTGGCAAATCAGCAGGCGCATCAACTCACGCTGGAATCCATCGAACGCGTCGGCATGAGCTTTGCTGCGGGTCGGAAGATTGCCGGCTACAGCAAGGGGATGCGCCAACGGATCCGACTGGCTCAGGCCATTGCACACCATCCCACGGTGCTGGTTCTTGACGAGCCGCTGAACGGGCTTGATCCCATGGCGCGCGCGGAATCCATAGCTCTGTTTCAGGCTTTGGGGAGAGAAGGCATGCACGTGATCATCTCCAGCCACGTGCTTCATGAAGTGGACAAGATCTCCGACCGTGTGGTGCTGATGAGCTTCGGCTACGTGGTGGCCGAAGGACAGATTCAGGGTGTGCGCAGCGAAGTGAAGGAACATCCCATGCAGATTCTCGTCCGCTGCCACAATCCCAGCCTGCTTGCGTCAAAGCTTTTCTGCCAGGACCACGTGGTCGAAGCGAAGCTGAACAACGATTCCAAAGGCGTGCTGGTAAGGACGCGCAACGCCGACCAGTTCTATCTTCTGCTCAACCGCATTGTTGCCGAAGAGGGAATTGGAATTGAGGCTGTAGCTCCCGCCGATGACGACGTGAATTCCGTCTATCAGTATCTGATCGGCAGCGGTGAAGGGACCGTATGAGCAGACTCGCGGCCGTGAGAGCTGTGTTGGAGAGAGGGCGCTGGCAACTTTGGATTTCACAAGTGCTTGCAATCTTGCGCATCGAACTCAGGAAGAATCTCTGGATGAGGCGCAGCATCTGGATTTATTTGGTTGCGTTGGGGCCGGTGGTGGTGATCGGAGCGCACGCTCTAGAGAGCCCGTTTGGGCGGCACTGCAATATCAATGAAGATACGGAAATCCTGGCCGTGATCTTTCAGGTGTTCTATTTGCGACTGGGAATCTTCTTTGGCTGCTTGGGCCTGTTCACCTGGCTGTTCCGCGGAGAAATCGTTGAGAAGACGCTGCACTACTATTTTCTCAGTCCGATGCGCCGTGAAGTGATGATTGCCGGCAAGTTCCTCGCGGGCCTCGCGTCTTCCGTAATTATCTTCGGCTCTTCTGTGCTGCTGGCTTGCACACTGATGTACGCTCATTTCGGGTCGCCCGGAAAATCGTATGTGTTCGATGGACCCGGCTTGGGACAGATTGCCGCTTATCTCGGGGTCACTGTGCTTGCCTGTCTAGGATATGGTGCGGTATTTCTGGCCTTGAGTCTGGTGTTCAAGAATCCCATTCTTCCCGGAATTGTGGTGTTGCTCTGGGAGACGTTCCATGCGGCTCTCCCTGCCCTGCTACAAAAACTGAGCGTTACCTTTTACCTGAAGCAGTTGTGCCCGGTTTCGATACCGGCAGATGGCTTCATGGCGTTGTTTGCGGTAGTGGCCGAGCCGGTTTCGCCATGGATTGCGGTACCGGGTCTGCTCGTTCTCAGCAGTGTGATTCTTTTGTTCGCTTGCTGGCGCGTCGGCAGGACTGAGGTCAGCTATCTGGCGGATTAAGCTACTTCTGCAGGAAGGGATTGGTCTCGCGTTCGCGGCCGACGGTCGTCAGAGGGCCGTGTCCCGGAATGACTTGCGTTTCGTCAGGCAGAGCGAGCAACTGATTGTGCAGTGAGCGCAGGATCTTCTCGTAGGACCCACCGGGAAGATCGGTTCGGCCGATACTGCCGGCAAACAGCGTATCTCCGGCGATAAGCATGTGCTGCTGCGGGAAATGCAGGCAGATGCTGCCTTCGGTGTGGCCGGGCGTCTCCAGCACGCTGCCGCTGATGTTTCCGATTTGCAGAATCTTTCCTTCGCGCACCGGCTCATCAATCTCTACGCTACCGGGCGGCTTCATGCCGATCCATGCTGCCTGAAGATCGAGCATTTTCAAGAGACCCAGGTCATTCTGGTTCATCAGAATGAAAGCGCCAGTGGCAGCCTTCAGCTTCATGGCTCCGCCCACATGGTCAATGTGGGCGTGTGTGATAACGATCTGCTTGAGCTTGAGATTTTCTGATTCGAGGATATCTAGGACGTCCGCGATCTGGTCGCCCGGATCGATGACCATCGCTTCGTGCGTCTGCTCATCTCCGAGAATCGAGCAGTTGCACTGCAACGGTCCAACCGGAAGGATTTTGTGGATCACCGCAACCCGGCCGTTACTTTTTCACCGGAGCGCTTTGCTTCTCGTTCTGCATGATTGAGTTGGAAGCAGCGACATGCCTGGTGGCGAAAATCACCAGCGAAATCGAAGTCAACATGAAGATGATAGCGCACCAGGTGGTCACCCGGGAAAGGGCTGTGGCTGTTCCGCGCGGACCAAAAGCGGTCTGGCTTCCCATACCGCCGAAGGTGGCGGCGATATCGGCGCTCTTGCCGTGCTGCAACAGTACCACCACGATCAGGATGATGCAGACGACCACATGGACAAACGTGATTAGACCTACCAGCATTGTTTTGAAGCAAATCCTTTCCAAGCTTATGGTGCGGAAGGGGGGATTTGAACCCCCACGCCTTTCGGCGCCACCCCCTCAAGATGGTGTGTCTGCCAGTTCCACCACTTCCGCACTGGCTTCTGACCTGACGCCCACGACGCATCAGCGCCTCTTGGAGAGCGGAAAGGGCAGGAGAGGGAATTGTCATTATAGCAAATCAAAGCCGTAACAGCGCGGCGACAGGTTGAAGATTCAACTTGCTTCCTGCTCATTCTCATGGAATAAATTTCAGGCAAAAGCTGTCCTGGCCCTTGAGACTCGAATCACGGAGCGATTTTGCCCGAGACGAAACCCAGCATCGAGCACCTGCAGCAGCAACTCCAATCGGCAGAGGCTGCCGGCGATCCATGGAAGCAGGGCATCGCGCTTAATAACCTGGGAGACCTCTTCAAGAATCGAAACGAGCAAGCGACGGCGCGGCAATACTTTCAGCGCGCGCTCGAGTTCTTCACGGCGCTGGCCGACTTGGAGC
>DATEGH010000157.1:0-3581 GCA_035280185.1 Terriglobales bacterium | reverse complement strand
GGCGCGGTCGTGTTGGTTACCGAAAACGCCTTGGAACCACCGACAGGAACCGTTGCTGAGCCAGGTGTAACCGCGAGCTGGGGCGTGGGTGTAGGGGTCGGAGTTGGCGAGGGCGCGCTGCTGCCTCCGCCACCGCATCCGATGGCAAGAACTGCGAGAGTAAATGAGATTAAGAGTCCTGAAAGCTTCTTCATTGCTGCTCCGTCCGCGGGCAAAACGCACGCTCAATATTGGCTGACCGGGGGCTAACTTCTGGATTCTACCCCTGATTCCGGCGGTTATCCAGAGTTGTAGAACACTGGTAATTTAACCCGAGAATCCGTACGAATACGCGGAAATCGAGCGCCAGAGACACCTCCGGGAGTCCATCGTGTCCAGAAGTCTGGTGGTACGAATCCTGCCGTGCCCTCGGTCAATCTAATCTCCAGCGCACTCAAATGCCGATTGTCAATCGCTGAATTACAATCACCTGTTTGCCTTCTCACGGACGCGAACACAAGGAGAGCACTGCTTTGCCAGAAACCATCTATGACGTTGCCATCATCGGCTCGGGACCGGGCGGGTACACCGCAGCCTTCCGCGCCGGCCAGCTTGGACTGAAAACCTGCCTCATCGAGAAAGACGCCAAGCTCGGCGGCACCTGCCTGCACGTGGGCTGCATTCCCACCAAGGCGCTTCTGTTCCACGCCGAGGTTTACGACCACCTGAAGGCGGCGGAGAAGTACGGCATTGATGGGCTGGGCGCGGGCAAGCTCAATTGGAAACATATCCAGGAGCGCAAAGATCAGATCGTGACCAAGCACACTAAAGGGCTGGATTTCCTGGTGCGCAAGAATAAGGTAACGGCGGTGCGCGGATTCGGCCAGCTTACTGGGCCGGCGAAAGGCGGCATTCACACCGTAGATGTCACCGGCGAAGGCGGCGGCCAGAAGTCGCAAATCCAGGCCAAGAACGTGATCCTGGCCAGCGGCTCTTATGCGCGCATGCTGCCGGGTCTTCAGCCGGACGACCGCATCCTGACGAATATTGAAGTTCTGAGCCTGGGCTCGATTCCAAAATCCATGGTTATCATCGGTTCCGGCGCCGTCGGCGTGGAGTTTGCCTCGGTGTACCGCTCGTTCGGCGCCGAGGTCACGATCATTGAGATGTTGCCGCGGCTGGTTCCAGTGGAAGATGAAGAAGTCAGCAAAGAGCTGTTGCGCAGCTTCAAGAAGAAGGGCATTAACTGCTTCGTCAACACCAAAGTAGAAAAAGTTGAGAAGACCAAAAGCGGAGTGGCCGTGTATTTCACTCCGCAGGGTGAGCAGCAGCAGAAACTCGAAGCGGAGAAAGTGCTGATCGCGGTGGGCCGAGGCCCGAATACAGAAAAAATCGGGTTGGAGAAAACGCCCAAGATTAAAGTGGAGCGCGGCTTCATCCACGTGAATGAGTGGATGCAGACAGGCGAGCCGGGCATTTACGCCATCGGCGACATCGTTGCCGGATATCCGCAGCTTGCCCACTCCGGCGCCATGTCCGGAATCGTTGCGGTCACGCACATTGCCGGGAAGCCCGCCAAACCGGTCAACAAGAACCGCGTCCCCGGCTGCACCTACTGCGAACCGCAGATCGGCAGCGTGGGATTGACCGAAGCCAAAGCCAAGGAAGCCGGTTATCAGGTAAAGATCGGGAAATTTCCTTTTACCGCCAACTCAAAAGCCAGCATCATTGACAACCACGAAGGCTTTATCAAGGTAGTCTCTGACGCAAAGTACGGAGAGATCCTGGGCGTGCACATCATTGGCCCGGTGGCGACGGAGCTGATCGCGGAATCGGTAGCGGTGATGGAACTGGAAGGGACCGTTGACGACCTGATGTTCACTGTCCACGCGCACCCCACGGTTTCCGAGGGCATGCTCGACGCTTTCAGCGCGGTGGAAGGCAAGGCGATTAATATCTGAGCCGCCGCGCGCGCCGTTTTCATGAAAGCCCATCTTCTTATCGTGGATGACGAAGCCAACACGCTGGCTTCGCTCTCTCGCGCCTTTCGCCTTGCCGGACACGAAGCCACCGTCTGCGACAATCCTGTGCGCGCGCTGGAATTGGCGAAAGAACAGAATTTCGATCTCATCTTTTCTGACGTAGTCATGCCCGGGATGGACGGGCTCAAGCTGTTGGAGAACTTGCGCGAATCCGGCGTGACCGCACCCGTAGTGATGATGTCCGGCCAGGCGCACATTGAAATGGCGGTAAAAGCTACCAAGCTGGGCGCTCTCGATTTCCTGGAAAAGCCGCTCTCCACGGATAAACTCCTGCTCACCCTCCAGAATGCGCTTGAGATTCAGCGCCTGAAGGCTGAGAACCGGCAACTCCGAAAGCAACTTGGCAGCTCCGGAATCGTTTTCACCGGCGAAACCATGCGCCGCCTCATGGCTCAAATTGATCGCGTGGCCGCAAGCGAGAGCCGCGTCTGCATTCTGGGTGAGACCGGAACCGGCAAAGAGCTGATCGCTCGCGCCATCCACGAGAAGAGCAAGCGCCGCGAGGGGCCGTTCGTCACGCTCAACTGCGCCGCTGTCCCGGCAGAGTTGATTGAGTCCGAGTTGTTCGGCCATGAGAAAGGATCGTTCACCGGAGCGGCCTCCCGGCATGTTGGCAAATTCGAGCAGGCGCACGAAGGCACGCTCTTCCTTGACGAAATCGGCGACATGCCATTGTCGATGCAGGCCAAGCTGTTGCGCGTCCTCGAACAGGGTGAGGTGGAGCGCATCGGCGGCGATAAGCCGGTGAAAGTCAACGTGCGCGTGGTGGTGGCCACACATCGCAATCTTGAAGATCAGGTGAAGCAGGGCGGCTTCCGCCAGGACCTCTTCCATCGCATCTTTGTTTTCCCCATCGCGCTTCCGCCATTGCGCGAGCGCAAAGAAGATGTTCCGGCTCTGGCCAGACACTTTGCGGTGCAGATCGTCGCTCAAAACGGATGGAAAGAGTTGACCTTCCACGAAGAAGCCCTCCACGCTCTCCAGGCATATAGCTGGCCGGGCAACATCCGCGAGCTGCGCAATGTCGTGGAAAGGCTGCTTCTGTTTGCGGAAGGCGATGGGATTACCGCCGCGACAGTGCGCGCAGCCCTGCCGGCGCACGCAGCGGCAGCAGCCACTGTTGGCGGAGAGTTCTCCGGGAGTCTGTCTGATCAGGTTGAGCAGTTCGAACGGCAAGCGATTCTCGAGGAGATCAAGCGGCAGAACAATCACATCACCAATGCAGCCAAGGCGCTGGGCCTGGAACGCAGTCATTTATATAAGAAGTGCCAGCAACTGGGAATTGATCTGCGCGAAGTGCGGAAACCTTAAACCTAGAATCCTTGAAGGACTGAGGGGTGGCGGCCTGTATTGAAGATGTCACGTAAACAGCTACTTAAACCTGTGTCGTTCCGATCGCCGCTGTTGCGCGAGGAATCGGCTCCTGCGGGTCTCAAGGATCGGTAAGGATGTGCCTATTTGTACGTGGGCGGGAGCAGATTCCTCGACCTCACAAGGATTTCAGTCAAGGGGCAAAGCTTGTTTCAGGTGTTCGGCCTCGGAATGACAGAGAGCGGGGGT
>DATEGH010000156.1:0-4008 GCA_035280185.1 Terriglobales bacterium | reverse complement strand
CAACATCGTGCCGCATAACTGGCAGGTCGACCACTTCTTCTTGCAGATCGCAAAGAAGTTCGGCGCCGATGTCGAAGTCCCCAGCCAGCACTCAGAGTTTGTCAACCTCGGTCCCGGAGGACTGGTGGGCAACGTGTACACGATGTACTTTGGCTACATCGATTGGGGCATTCCCGGCATGATGCTTCTGCTCTTTGCCGCCGGACTGGTCATCACCCTGATATTCCGCAGCGCGCTGTTCAACCCGCGCACGCCGGTGCTGGTCTATACCATCCTGTTCACCCAGACCATCCTCAGCATCTTTTCCGAGAACTTTTATCGCGGTGTCGGAACCACGCTGCGGATGTTTCTTTTTGCCTGGACCATCTACAACGCTCCGCGATGGCTCGCTGGGTTCCGTCGCTTTGTTGCCGGCGCTGCACAAGCTGAACTGACGGCCGCCGGCGTTGGAACCTTTGAACGCTAGCTAGAATCGGCGAAATTCCTCTGCGCGCTCTGCGGGGCACCTCATTCCGGCGACCCGCGATTGCAACAATGCCTCTGACTGCCGCAATCATCTGAGGGATTTTAAGTTTGGTGCCGGGAGGGGGAGTCGAACCCCCACGAGGGGTGAACCTCGGCGGATTTTGAGTCCGCTGCGTCTGCCAGTTCCGCCATCCCGGCAAAGGGGGTTGGCTTTCCCACTATACCAAATCGGACGCGGGAAACTGTTCAAGAGGAAAACACGCGCATGGTCGAAACAACGGATGAAAGTTGACACCAATGCCGCGGATGAACGTCGATCCCTTGCGATCATGGCTTCATCGGATGTCATCTGCGTGTCACGAGAACATAGACCAGAATCCCCAGCATCGCGCCATTCCACAGCATGAATCCGATCAGCCACAGGCGCAGTCTCTCCCATTTGCGATCAAACGATTCGCGCAGCGCGATGAGCTGCTGTTCCGCTGCTGCGGCGCGCTGCTCGGACGCCAGCAGGCGCTGATCGAAGCCGGCAAGCGCGGCGCTCAACTCCTGGGCGAAATCTTCCGCTGTGGCCTGGGCGGGAGCGCTCGCGTTCATGCGTTCGCGCGCCATATCCACCGCCGTGCGAGCCACGTGCGGCGCGGCATGCGTTGCCGCCGTCTTCAAGATGTCAATCAACACGCCCCAAAGCGCCATGTAGTCATCCTGTTCTTTTTCGGAGAAGCTGCTTGATTGTAGCGGTTCTCGCTGTACTCGAACCAGCCCAACTTCTTTGGTCCAATTCGGCCTTTGTGTTCCTTCGTGCCCTTTGTGGTTAGATAGCATTGCGGCACGTTGATGATCGAGGTTACCGCCAGAGAAAGGATCGTATGGCGCAATGAAGATCGGCATCATTGGCGCCGGGCGCATTGGCTCTACCGCGGCACGCCTGTTTGTCGAGGCCGGCCATGAAGTCGCCATCAGCAACTCGCGCGGGCCGGATTCGCTGCGCAATCTGGTTGCGCAAATCGGAGCCAGAGCGCACGGTGTGGCCGTGGATGACGCTGCGCGTTTCGGCGAACTGGTTCTGCTGGCTGTGCCGTGGCATCGGGAAGAGGCGCTGCCGCAAGCGGAGCTGCTGCGCGGAAAAATCGTGATTGACGCCATGAATCCCTACCGGCCCGACGGCGGCTTCTTCGATCTGGGAGATTCCACGTCGAGTGAGATCGTGCTTCAGCGCATGCCGGGAGCACGGCTGGTGAAGGCTTTCAACACCATTTATTACGAGCATCTCGCTCAGCGCGGACGCAAAGATCTTCCTGTGCAGGAGCGCCATGCCATTTACGTCGCAGGCGATGACCATCAGGCGAAGGAGGCCGTCTCACGTCTTATCGAGGAGATCGGCTTTGCTTCGGTTGATACCGGCTCTCTCCGTGAAGGCGGACGATTGCAGCAGCCGGACTCGCTGATCTACAACCAGACCTTCACCGCCCGTGAAGCGCGAGCCTGCTTCCGCAACGAACTGCACCGCATCGCCGATACATTGCCGGAATCCGCTCTGGCTCCGGCGCTGGAAGCGTTGAGCCAGCTTCGTCCGCCTCGCAACCGCAGTTGACATCCGCGGTTCCGCTCAGGTTTTGCTTCTATCCCCAGTGGGCGCCGACTCTCCTATGATTACTGCGCAAACTGACAACAATGAAGCGCACGCAATCGAACTCATTCCGGCTCGCCGGTTCCTTGTCTCTCTTCCTCCTGTTCTCTCTTTCCGCACTCGCGCAGGAAGGCAAACAGGTCCCCTTTTTTCAGGTGGCGCAGCATGCGGTGGAGCAGTCGCAGATCACTCTTCCCGGCAGCGCGCCGTTCCATCTGAAGGCCCACATTGCGGCCGGAGACTCTGGTGCAGAGTACTCTGCCGAGGTCGAAGAGTACTGGCTCTCGCCCAGCAAATGGCGCCGCACGATTCAGTCACCGAGCTTCTCTCAGATTTTGATCGCTAATGGCGAGACGATCTCCGAGCAGGACACCGGCGATTATTTTCCTTTCTGGCTGCGCGATCTTGTCACGGCGATGTTCGATCCGTTGCCCATGCTCCCGCAACTCAAAGGCTTTCATGATTCCATTGATGTTCCTACGGATTCTGTGCAGTCGAATTCATGCCTCAATATGAATGTCCCGGCAGGCGTCGCTCCGATTAAGACGACGATCAGTTATGCATTCTGTTTTCAGGGCCGCGGCGGACGATTGCAATACGTGCTCACGCCCGGTTACCGCGCGCACTTTGAAGACTACAAGCCGTTCCAGTCGCGTAGCGTGGCTCGCCAGATCACCTTTGATCCGGACCCGCGGACCAAAATCCAGGCGCGCATCATCGAATTGACCGAGCTCAAGAATCCTGACGAAACTCTCTTCACCGTTCCTGCATCCGCAGCCGGCGAACTCAAATCGCAGCAAGTGGGAGAGCCCACAGCTCGCAGCATTCTGCTCAGCTCACCGGAGATCGCCTGGCCCGAGGTGCGCGAAGGTAAAACCCAAGGCATTCTCAGCGTCTACATTTCGGTAGACAAAACCGGCCAGGTGCGCGAGGTTTGGCCGCTGACTCCGGCAAACCCTGATCTGGTTCGTGCGGCGCACGAGCAGGTGCTGCAATGGCATTTCAAACCCTATGTGAACGGCGTGCCTATGCAGATGGAGTCCGTGCTTACCTTCCCTTTTGACACCAAGCAAGGGCCTCCAATTCCCGTGCTCACCAATGCTGAGGCGCGCAAGCTGGCGACCCGCATCGTCGAGCCTCGCCTTGCCAGAGAGACTAGTGCGGCGCATTTTGTGCTTCGCGCCGTGGTGGATGAGCAAGGCAAGCTGCTGGAGGTCCGCAATCCCAACCAGGTGAAGCCTGCTTTGTTTCAGGCTGGAGAAGCAGCTTTGCGGCAGTGGCAGTTCCGTCCCTTCGTTCACGATGGGCTGCCGGACCGTTTCTATGCCGACATCAGCTTTAGCTTGAAACCCTCGTCATCACGGGCGGCAGCTCACAAGAACTGACTGCTAAGGGTTTGCGAATCGCCCTCGGCGGCGCTGTAATCTATTAGTTAGGGCTCGGAGGCCGTGTTTATGTTGAGACTTCGCTTTGATTCGTTTTTCCTGCCCTCATGCCTGGCCTTTCTTCTCGCCTGTTCAGGGCACGCTCTCCCCAAAGCGCCTATTCCTGCGGCCGCGGCTGACGTACCGCTGGCCAAAACCTCAGGCCGCCAGACTGCCGTCTTTGCCGGCGGATGTTTCTGGGGAACGCAGTCGGTGTTTGAACGGGTGCGAGGCGTGCTGCAAGCCACGGCGGGCTATGCGGGCGGCTCCGCAGCCACGGCGACCTATGACCAGGTAAGCAGCGAGACCACCGGCCATGCCGAGTCGGTCCAAGTCATCTACGATCCATCCAAAATCACCTACGGGCAACTCCTGCGTATCTTCTTCTCGGTGGCCCACGATCCGACTGAGTTAAATCGTCAGGGCCCGGATGTTGGAACATCCTATCGCTCTGCGATTTTTTATGAAAACGAAGAGCAGAAGCGGCTC
>DATEGH010000155.1:0-9797 GCA_035280185.1 Terriglobales bacterium | reverse complement strand
GGGCGGAAAGGCTGGCCCGAAAAGAGAACCGCACCATGAGCGAACTCGTGCGCGAGGCTTTGCGCTACTACGAATGGCAACGCTGGTGGGAAGAGACTGCCGCATACGGCCAAGCTCGAGCACGCGCGCTTGGTATCGGTGAACGGGACATCGAACAGTTAGTCCACCAGGCGCGGCGGGAGAATCGGAAAAGACAGCAGAGATGATGCGGATCGTGCTGGACACGAATGTCATCATTTCTGCTCTGGTGTTCGGCGGCTTGCCTCGCAGGATCGTGGATCTTGCCGCTTTCGGGCTATGCGATCTCTTTTACTCCTCACAAATTGAAGAGGAGGGCCGGCGGGTTCTCGCCGACAAGTTCGGCTTGGGAAGTAAAGGAACTCGACAGCCGCTTGCCAACTCTGTTTGCTTGGGGAACGAGGGTGGAACCGCAGGTAAGATTCGCCGTCGTTGAAGATGATCCTGACGACGACCGGATTTTGGAATGTGCGCTGCGAGCGCACACGTTATCGTATCCGGCGATCATCACCTGCTTCGCCTCGGCTGTTTCGGGACAATCCTCATCCAGACTCCAAGGCAGTTTCTGGAGAGCGAAGCCTGGAGAACAGCCACCACTTAGAGCTTGATTGCAACAGCAACGCCGTCTCTGATGGGCAGGATTGTGGTGAATAATTCCGGCATGGAGTAGAGGCGCTGATTGAATTCCTGGATAGCGCGAGTGGAAGCTTCCGACGAGTCTGGCTGGGTGACGCGCCCGCTCCACAATACGTTGTCGGTGATGAAGAGTCCGCCGCGGCGCAGGCGCGATGGCGCGAGATGGAGAACGCGCGGGTAGTCTTCTTTGTCCACATCATTGAAGATGATGTCGAATTCCTGCTTCTGCTCGGAAAGCAGCTCCAGCGCGTCGCCCACCTCGATGCGAACACGATCTGCGACGCCCGCGCGTTCGAAGTAGCTGCGCGCCTCGGCGGCATTCTTCTTGTCGCCGTCCGTATAGAAAACCTCGCCGCCCTCGCCCACAGCACGGGCCCACCAGAGCGTGGAGTAACCGATGGCGGAGCCCATCTCGAAAACTCGTTTCGCGCCGATCGCTAGCGCGTACTGGTAGAGGACCCGCGCTACCGCCGGGCCGACAATGGCGATGTCGCGCTTCTCGGCCTCGCGCTCCATTTCCTGCAGGATGGCATCGCGCGCCGGCAGCACTCCGGCCATGTACCGCTCGACTGCTTCGTTGACTATGTTCTCGCCCGCCATCAGGAGAGCATCTCGCCGGGGCGCATGGTGTGGAGTTCAATTCCCATGTCCTGAATTCGGCGTTCCAGTTCCGCGGGCGTGCCGGTGAGCAAGGGAAATGTCGCGAAATGCATCGGGATCACCGCTTTCGGCTGGAGTAGTTTGCAGGCATAGGCAGCTTCGCGCGGGCCCATGGTGAAGACATCGCCAATGGGCAACATGACGAGGTCGGGCTGATAGAGCTCGTGGATGATGCGCATATCGCCGAAGACATTGGTGTCGCCGGCATGGTAAATCTTGAACCCGTTCTGGAACTGGATCACATAGCCGCAAGGCTCTCCGCCGTAAATCATCTGGCCA
This sequence comes from Terriglobales bacterium, assembly GCA_035280185.1. Lineage (GTDB taxonomy): Bacteria > Acidobacteriota > Terriglobia > Terriglobales > Acidobacteriaceae > Angelobacter. Next base: position 8,204 of record DATEGH010000155.1, on the reverse strand, counting down.
TCGTCTTCGATTCCGCAGGAGTGATCGGCGTGGACCATGGTCACGTAAATGTCGCCGACTTCCTGGGACCCGCCTTTGTTCATGGGCATGATCTGCTGCGCACCTTTCTTGTTCATCCACATGCAAAGCTCGTAAACGCCCAGCACTTTGGGATTGTGCTGGCGGGCAAGAGCAACGGCATCGCCGATGTGGTCGCCATGACCGTGGGTACAGAGCATCACGTCAATCTTGTCCAGCTTCTTGCGGTCATTGGGAGTTGCGGGATTGTTCATGACCCAGGGATCGATCAGCAGCTTTTTGCCTGCCGGCGTTTCGATTGCGAATGTTGCGTGTCCGAGCCAGGTAATTTTGATTCCGTTCAGTTTCATGTTTTTTCCTTTTGAAATCTGATCATGCGAAAGCTGCATCGCGTTGACTGGCGGGAACGTGCGCCGGTCAGCTCTTAGCTCTTAGCCGTTAGCCCTTAGCCCTTAGCCCTCAGCTACTGTCATCGAACACTAACGACCCATTTCATCGTCTATCTGTGCGTAACCGGTTCGGCCGGACATTGCTAATTGCTAGCTGCTATTTGCTGTCCCCTCCGCCGTGGGTGGCCTTCCATCCTTTGTATCCGCCGGCGAGCGACATCGCGTTTTTGAAGCCCATTTTTTTGAGGTTGCTCGCTGCCAGAGAGGAGCGTCCGCCGCCGCCGCAGTAGCAAACAATCGGCGCATTCTTGTCGGTGGTAACGCTATCGATCTTGTACTCAAGCACGCCGCGGGGAACAGGAACAGCGCCGGGAATGACGCCTTGCGCTACTTCGTCCGGCTCGCGAACGTCGATTAATGTGAACTTCTCGCCGGACTGCTGCATGCGCTTCAGTTCGGCCGGGTCAATTTCCTTGATCTGTTTTTTGGCTTCCTCGACAAGTTGATGGTATTCAGGCAGCGGCACTTCAGCACCTCAAAAGAACGCAAAATTCTAAACGACTGGTTAACTCATGGCTAGCTTGTGGGACCTCATTTAGAATGGCTCGTCGCAAATTCTGGAGGCCGTCCGTTTATGAAGCATTTTCTGTTCCGCTGCTTCGCGATCGCGGTGGTTCCCGCCGCACTGTTGCTTGCTCAAACCAGCCAGCCTACGCCGCCGCAAAAGCCTGAGCTCAGTTCGCCCAAGGATGCGGGCAATCGCAAGAGCACGAATACCGGGCCGCAAACTCCACCGGCGAATCCTGCTCCGGCGGGAGCAGATGTAGCTGCCACGCGGCCGGCCCCGAAATTCGATATCGCTAATCTCGACACTTCTGTGGACCCGTGCACCGACTTTTACCAGTACGCGTGCGGCAACTGGATCAAGAACAATCCAATTCCCGCGGACTATCCCGAGTGGGTGAGCTTCACGGAAGTGGAAGAGCACAATCTCGCCGTGCTGCACCAGATCCTGGAGAAGGCCAGCGTCAACGATCCGAAGCGCAGCCCGGTGACGCAGAAAATTGGGGATTTCTATGCTTCCTGCATGGACGAGCGCGCGGTCAACCAGGCGCGATGGACGCCGCTGAAGCCCGAGCTGGACCGGATCGCCGGAATCAAGAACAAGGTCGAGTTGATTGAAGTGATTTCGCACGATCAGATGATCGGCCCCAATCCGCTCATGGGATTCGGCGCCGGCCCTGACCTGCACAACGCCGATATGACCCTTGCCGACATCGACCAGAATGGCCTGACTCTGCCTGACCGCGACTACTACCTGAAAGATGATGCGCCAACGCTGGCGATCCGCAAGGCATATACCGATTACCTGCAGAAGATGTTTGGGCTGCTGGGCCAGCCGCCGGAGCAGGCGACGCACAATGCCGATACCGTGCTGCGCATTGAAACGCAACTGGCCAAAGCTTTTATGGACCGCACTCTGCGCCGTGACCCGAAGAATCGCGACCACCGGATGAAGGTGGCGGAGATTGAAGCCGCAGCGCCGAACTTCCATCTCGACCGCTATTTTGCGATATCCGGAGCGCCCGCTTTTACGGAGCTGAACGTCACCAATCCTGATTACTTCAAGCAGGTCAATCCGCTGATTGATTCCATTTCTCTGGACGAATGGAAAACGTATTTGACCTGGCAGATGCTGGACAACGCCGCGCCCTGGCTTTCCGACGATTTTGTGCAGGAGAACTTCCACTTCCAGCAGGCGATTTCCGGACAGAAGGAGCTGCCGGTCCGCTGGAAGCGCTGTGTGCAAAAGACTGACAGTGCGCTGGGCGAAGCTTTGGGGCAGCCCTATGTGGATGAGACTTTCGGCGTGGAAGGGAAGCGCCGCATGCTGGCGATGGTGTCGTCGCTGGAGAACGCGCTGCGCGGCGACATTTCCACGCTGCCGTGGATGACCGAGGAGACGAAGAAGCAGGCGCTGGTGAAGCTGGCGGCCATCCGCAACAAGATTGGATATCCGGAGAAATGGCGTGATTACACCAAGCTGAACATCGTACGCGGCGATCTGCTGGGCAATGTGTATCGCGCGAACGATTTCGAATCGAATCGGCAGCTTCAGAAGATAGGCAAACCGGTGGACAAGGCGGAGTGGGGCATGACGCCTCCCACGGTGAATGCCTATTACAGCGGCAGCCACAATGAGATTGTCTTTCCGGCAGGCATTCTCCAGCCGCCGTTCTTTGATCGCACCATGGATGATGCGGTCAATTTCGGCGGAATCGGGCTGGTGATCGGCCACGAGTTGACGCATGGCTTTGACGATCAGGGCCGCAAGTTCGATCCCAAAGGCAATCTCACCGACTGGTGGACTCCCACCGATGCGCAGGAGTTCGAGAAGCGCGCCAGTTGCGTGGCCGATGAGTACTCAAGCTTCGTAGCCGTCGATGACCTTCATCTGAACGGCCGGCTCACACTGGGCGAGAACACGGCGGACAACGGCGGCGCGCGCATTGCTTTGGCGGCGCTGCACGACATGATGTCTCGCAACCGTCAGGATCCGAACAGGAAGATTGACGGCTACACGCCGGACCAGCGCTTCTTCCTGGGCTTTGGACGGGTGTGGTGCCAGAACATCACTCCGGAGCTTTCGCGCTTGCTGGTGCGCGTGGATCCTCACTCGCCGGGGAAGTGGCGGGTGAACGGCGTGGTGCGCAATATGCCGGAGTTCCAGAAGGCGTTTGGCTGCAAAGCCGGCCAGCCGATGGCGCCGGCAAACGCGTGCAGAGTGTGGTGAATGACAGATTCAATCAAAGGCACTGGTCGGTGTGAATTGCCAGAAATGCCAAAATTGCCAAAAATTGCCGATTGGACAAAATTCGATAGGATATTTTTCTCGCTGATACGAGTCGCGGCAGGCAGGGCCTAAAAAAGGCCACACTCATGAACAAATTTTTCGGCACGAGTAAACTCATGCCCTGACACTTTCTCGTTTGCCTGAAATCACACAAGACGTTGTTGACGGCGTGCAGTCTTCTCCCGGCGCTATCTACCAAGAGCGGCTCAAGCGTCGCGAGTCCGAGGCGCGGGAATGGCAGCGCAAGCACATATGGATTGGCAACGGGCGCGTGGTTCTGTTTGTGGTTCTGGTGGTGCTGTGGTGGAAGATCGCTCGCTCGGGTTCACCGTCAATTTACTGGCTGGTTCCGGTGGTGCTGGGATTTATTGCGTTGGCGGTGGTGCATCGCAGAATTCTCGCGGCCAAGGGCAGAGCGGAGCGCGCGATGGCGATGTATCGTCGCGGGCTGGCGAGGGTGGAAGATCGCTGGGCGGGCGAGGGAGATGCGGGTGAGCAATTCCGTGACCCCACGCATGTCTATGCCGACGACCTCGACATCTTCGGCGCCGGCGGACTGTTTCAGTTGCTGTGCGTGGCCCGCACTCGCATGGGGAAGCAAGCGCTTGCCGGCTGGCTTCTTCACGCCTCTGACGTGGAGAAAATTCTGGAGCGGCAGGCTGCGATATCAGAACTGAAAACGAAGCTCGATTTCCGCGAAGGGCTGGCAGTGGCCGGAGGGGACACGATTCAGGCCGACCCGGAAAAACTGCGTCGCTGGGCGGAAACGAAAATTGATTTCCATCCGCTTCCGTGGACGATTGCGAGTCCGATTCTCGCCGTGCTGAGCCTGGCTGCGCTGGTCTATGCCGTTGTGATTTATTTCCAAACCGGATCGGCCGTCTGGACGCCATTCCTGATTGTGCTTCTGGTTCAGGCGGTGGTGATGCGGAGTCTGCATCGCCGCATGGAGCAGCTCTTTATGAATCTGGATCAGGCCTGTGAGAATCTGGATGCGCTCGCGGCGATCATGCGGCGGATCGAGAGCGAGAGCTTCTCAAGCCCGCGGCTGAAGCAATTGCATGACAGCCTGATCTCGGGAAACGAGGGAGCATCGCAGGCAGTCGCGCGATTGGGTGTGCTGTGCGATTTTCAGGAGTCGCGGCACAACATGGTCGTCCGCCTGATTGATGTGCCGGTGTTGTACTCGGTTCAAGTAGCATGCGCCCTGCAACGATGGAGAACGAAGCACGCCGGCGCGATCGCGGGCTGGCTGGAAGCGATCGGGGAGATCGAAGCGCTGCTGAGCCTGGCGATCTATGCCTTCGAGCATCCACAGGACTCATTTCCGGAGTTGGCGGCCGCCGATGATGACTGCTTTCAGGGCAACGGACTGGGGCATCCTTTGCTGCCGGAGAAAAGTTGCGTGCGCAACGATGTAGCTCTAGGCCGCGACACTCAAGTTCTGCTGGTAAGCGGCTCCAACATGTCGGGCAAGAGCACGCTGCTGCGCGTGGTGGGAATCAACGCGGTGCTTGCTTTTGCGGGCGCTCCGGTGCGAGCGGAAAGCCTGCGGCTATCGCCTGCTTCCATCGGCGCCGCGATGCGCGTTTCCGATTCGCTTCAGAAAGGCGTGTCACATTTTTATGCGGAAATTCAGCGCATCCGGCAAGTGGTGGAGTTATCGGCTAAGGGACGGTTGATCTTTCTATTCGACGAGATCCTGCAAGGCACCAACTCCGAGGACCGGCGCGCCGGCGCGGAAGGAATCCTGCGCACACTGATCAACAACGGCGCGATTGGGCTGGTGACAACCCACGACCTGGCGCTGACTTCGATTGCGGAGCTCTTTCCTGGACGTATCCGCAACGTGCATTTTCAGGAGAAGCTCGAAGCGGGCAAGTTATCGTTCGACTATCAGCTTCGTGACGGCGTGGTCAGCACGCACAACGGTGTGGAGCTGATGAGGTCGGTTGGCTTGGAGGTGTAGGGAGCGAGCAATTGGCAGTTAGCCATTAGCAATTTGCCAAAACCTTTGAAACACAGGACTTTACCGCAGAGGGCGCGGAGAGCGCAGAGAAAGAATTTGGTCATTGGGTAAGTTGGTAATTTGGTAATTGAAAGCGGGGAAATATCCTCGGCAGCTCCCTCGGCTACGCTCGGGATTTCGGCTGAAGGCTCCCGTTCGGCTGTTGCCTCATTGACGCCTTCAAAGCGCCTCAACTTCGACTCGCCCTCACTTCGTTCCTCGTTCGGGCCACGCTCAGGACGACAGCAGGTTAAAAATCGTTCAGCAAGCAAAGTGATGGGGGCCATCGTAAGTCTCTGAAACGGCTCAAATTATAATTTCTCGTTACAGAGATTATTTGCTTGACTTTTAACCGAAGAATCGGGTAAAGTCAGGGGCGTTGGACCGGGAGCGGCGCCGGGCGACCCCAAGATGGGACAGGCCGCGACCAGACGAGGCCCGCGGGCCGCTATTCAGCGGAACGCCTTGCACGGCCTGGTACAGAGCGGCGGGAGTAGTGTGGGGAAAAACCAGCCATTAGCTCTTAGCCTTTAGCTCTTAGCCCCAAGGAGTTTTGGTTTTCTCGCGCTGAGGACCCCGTGCGGGCAAGAACTCCAGCGGGATGCCGCAATTCTCGATTAAATCCAACCGCAGAATCGGCCCACTGCCGTGGTGAGTTAGGCTGTAACGCGCTTCGCACTTTCGCGGGTAAAAGTGTCCATTCGATTTCTCGGTTCCCTTCGATTCAGCGCTGCTGCGCCTGCCGTACAATGGAGCGTTTTGCGGCCATCTCCCGCAGGTTATCTGAGGAGGAAACATGCGAAAAGTCATCGCGCTGGTCGGCCTGGTTTCGTTGTCCGCAGTTCTATGCTTTGCCTCCGGTCCGCAGGACCGTCAGCCAACCGATCCTCACTCCGTTAATTCTCCGTCCAGTCCTGACGCACGTCCCGTTCCCGTGGATGACCTTTATTATTCGCGGCGCATTTTCAGTCCCGCGTGGTCGCCCGAGGGGAGGGAACTGGTGTTCGTCACCAACTTCACCGGCCGCTTCAATCTATGGAAGATGAATTCCAACGGCGGCTGGCCCATTCAACTGCTGCAAGCGGATGACCGGCAGGATAGTCCAGCATGGTCGCCCGACGGGAAATGGATTGTCTATCAGCAGGACGTTGGCGGACACGAGATCTGGGATGTCTACGCCGTTCCCGGCAACGGCGGCGAGCCGTTGAACCTGACACAAACGCCGCACATCTCCGAGACGAATCCGCACTTCTCGCCCGACGGCAGCACGCTAGCGGTGGAGGTGAAGCCTGAAACTTCGTCCATGGTGGACATCGGCGTGATGGACTGGCGCACTCACTCCATTCGCAACCTAACGAATGAAAAATCGCCCGACCATCTTTGGAGCATCGTGCAATGGAGCCGCGATGGCAAATCCATCTTTGCCAACCGTCTCAATATCTCCTTCACTGATGCGAGTGTGTACCGCATTGACGTGGCCAGCAGTCGCCTGGAAGAGCTGACGCCGCATCAAGGAGAAGTTTTAATCAACGCCTCGGGAGTTTCTCCTGATGGCAAGCTCGTTCTGGTTACCTCGAACCAGAAGGGCGGCTACAACAATGTGGCGCTGCTGGACTCCGCGACGAAAAAACTCACCTGGATCACGGACACGCAGTGGGACGCCGCTTCGGGGGACTTCTCTCCTGATGGCCGCCAGTTCACCTACATCATTAATCAGGACGGCCAGACCAGTGTTTATCTCCAGAGCGTCGGCCAGCAGCAGGCGCCGAAGCTGCCGTTTCCTGAAGGGCTCACGTTCACCGCCGGCGTGCCCACAGCGTTTTCGCCGGATGGCGCGCGCCTGCTCGTCTCCCATCAGGACAGCCAGCGCGTGGGCGATTTCTGGATGTACGACTTAAGAACTCACAAGCCCAGCCAGATTACCCATTCGTCGGTCGCCAGCCTGAGCCCGCAGTCCATTCCTCCGGCGCAGCTTGTGCACTACAAGAGCTTTGATGGCCAGATCATCAGCGCGTATCTGTGGATGCCGTTCAATCTCAAGCGCGACGGCAGCAATCCCGCCATTGTGCTTCCTCACGGAGGGCCGACGGGACAGATTCTGGATTCGCTTGATTCGCGCGCCGCGGCGCTGGCTTCGCGCGGTTACATCTGCATTGGGCCGAATGTGCGTGGCTCTACCGGCTATGGCATGGCATTCCAGAAAGCCAACGTCAAGGACCTGGGCGGCGGCGATCTGCAGGACGAGGTGTATGCCACGAAATTCCTGCTCGCCACCGGCTACGTTGATCCGAAGAAAATCGGCATTACCGGCGGCTCTTATGGCGGGTTCATGACACTGATGGCCATCGGCAAGACGCCAGAAATCTGGGCGGCCGGCGTGGAGGAGTTCGGCATCATTGACTGGTATACCATGCTCAAGAGCTCTGACCCTCTGCTGCAGCAGTATGAAAAAAGCCTGCTGGGCGATCCGGAAAAAGACCGCGTCGTATACGAGAACGCGTCCCCAATCAAATACATTCGCGAAGCTCGCGCGCCACTGCTGGTGCTGCAGGGCGAGAACGATATTCGCGTGCCCAAAGAAGAAGCCGATCAGGTGGTCAACATTCTGCGGCAGCAAGGGAAGACGGTGGACGTTCATTATTATGCGCAGGAAGGCCACGGTTTTGCCAAACGCGAGAACCAGATTGACGCGCTCAAGCGGATTGTGGACTGGTTTGACAAGTACATGAAGCCGGGAAGTGCTGCGGGAGGGAAATGAGCATTTACCGCCGGTCTCACCGCCGAGAACGCAGAGGTCGCAGGGGAAGAATTAGGTAAGTGGGTAAGTGGGTAATTTGGTAATTGAAAACCGCACCGCTATGACGCGTGATGATGCTGATGGAGCGCGAATGGAAAGAAAATTCTAAGAAAGTGGCTCGTAAGGGCGCGGCAGGTT
>DATEGH010000154.1:0-10956 GCA_035280185.1 Terriglobales bacterium | reverse complement strand
AGGTTAGCAAAGCGCCCGGGCAAGATCGGTCCGCAGGATTGACCTTGCCCGTGCGAGTTTCTTGTCCAGAACTACTGATTATCAGGATCGTCGTTGTCCTGATCACCGGAACCGGAGCCCGCTGCGCCCGCCCCGCTCTTGATCTGAATTGGAGCGCCGGCGAACAGCGTGCTTGATCCATGCTCGGTTGCCGTTTTGTTGAATGCTGCCACTTCAGAGTTCAGGAAGTTGTTCAAGTTGGCCAAATGTGTCTCCAACTCCTTGTGTACTTCATTGGCTTCTTCAATTTGAAGTTCATTTGGCGCTTGCCCGTATCCGCCCGTCACGCTGCGCATGATGCTTTGCAGCCTGCTGTGGAAGCGCTCCAGATAATGGACGTCATCCTGGCTGCCCGGCTGAATCTCAGAGTTGTAGAGCGGCTCTTCAATGGCAGTTATCTTCTTATCCAGCGATCTCGCCTGGTCTAGAACGGGTTTATAAGCGACGTTCACTTCACCACCCGTGGTTTCCTCCGATCCCAGCAGGTCTTCCAGACTGGTGATCTGCCGGTGCAGGCTGTTCAGGCGATTGAGTTCTTCATCCAAAGCGGAGACCTCATCGCGCAATTGCAATCCGAGCTTGAGTTGAGCCTGCAGGGCTTCAGGATCGAGTTTGAAACGGGGATCGGTCTGCACCTGCACGGTCTGCGTCTCGGCTTTTCCGTTCACCGTGACGCTGACCTTGTAATTCCCGGGAAGGACCGTAGGACCGGCGTTGGGATCGAAGAAGAATTCCTCCTCTTCCGCGCCTTCGCGGGGTGGAAGGAAATTCAACTTCTTCGGGCCGTCGTAGCGAAGGTTCCAGGTCGCGCGGTTCACGCCGTATTTTGAAGGTCCGTAAAAAGTCCGCATCTCCTGGCCTGCGCTATCAGAAACCGTGATCTTCACCGGCGATTGCTGTTTCTTGTGCATCTCCGGAGTCACTTTGATTTCCTGCGGCAAGAAATAGCTGATGGCAGCGCCATTCGGCGGATTCGGGGCCACGTAGCCGCCCGAAGCAAAGCCATGCTTGTTCCAGATGTGCCAGTTCGTTGCCGCCGCGATCGGATACAGGTGGAAGCCGCTTTTGGCCAGCTCCGCTCCGGATTCTTCCAAGGGCGTGATGTCATCGAGCACAAACAAACCGCGCCCATGCGTGGCGACAACCAGATCATGGCTCTGCTTGACGAACTTCAGGTCGTAGATGGAGACGGTGGGAAAGTTGCTCTTGATCTGTGTCCAGTGAGAACCATCGTCCGCCGAGTAAAAGAGACTGGTGTCGGTTCCGAGCACGAGGAAGCCTTTGCGGTTCGGGTCCTCGCGGACTACGCGGGCCGGATCATCCGCCGGAAGTCCCTGTGAAATCGAAGTCCAGGTTTTTCCGCCGTCATGAGTTTTGAAGACGTAGGGCTTGTTGTTTTCCACTTCATGGAAATCGACCGCGACGTAAGCAGTGTCCGCGTCAGACGGTGCAGCCTCGATCTGCTGAATGCGGCCCCACTGCGGCAGGTCGTGGATGTTGCCGGTCACGTTGCTCCAGTGCTGGCCTCCATCTCTTGTTACCTGGACCACGCCATCATCGCTGCCAGTCCAGATCGTCTTGGGATCAGCCGGAGAAATCGAGATGGAGAGGAGCGTGTCAAAGCTCTCTGCGCCGCTCAGGTCCAGTTCGATCGGCCCGCCGCTTGAGAGCTGTTTGCTCTTGTCGTTGCGAGTGAGGTCCGGACTGATCGGCGTCCAGTGCGCGCCGCCATCAGTGGAGCGGAAAACAACGTTGCCGCCAAGGTAAACCTCGTTGGGATCGGTGTGGGAAACCGCGATGGGCGAGGTCCAGTTAAAGCGATACTTGAGGTCGGCCGGTTTCATCGACTGCACGCCCTTGAGATACGGTCGGACGAACACGCCCCGGCCATTCTCCGAGTTCAGGCGCTGGATGAAGGCGTTCTGCGAGTCGGCATAAACCATGCGGACATCTTTGCCGCGTGCCGGAACCACATATTCTCCATCGCCGCCGACCACCGTATACCAATCGAACCCGGTGATCCCGCCGCGGCTCAGGCTGTTGGAAGTCCCACACCAGCCGTTGTTATCCTGCAGGCCGCCACAGAGGTTGTAAGGCGTCGAGTCGTCCTGGGCGACCATGTAGAACTGCTCAATGGGAAGGTTGTCGAGATAACGCCAGGTGCGCGCACCGTCGGAGCTAATGTAAACGCCGCCATCGTTACCGTTGATCATGCGGTTGGGATCCTGCGGATCAATCCACATAGCGTGGTGGTCCACGTGAACGCCGCGCGAGGTCGGGCGCGCAGTCTTGCCGCCATCTTCGGAAAGCATGATGTTGAAGGAGAGGAAATAGACTCGGCTCTCGTCGTTGGGCGCTACTTCAAGCTCACTGAAGTAGAAGCCGCGCGCCGCAAGATTGTGATTGTTGCTTACCATCTTCCAGTGATCGCCGAGATCGACTGAATCGTAAAGAACACCTTTCTTGTTTTCGACAAGAGCGTAGATGTGGCGCGGATTGCTGGGAGCTGCGCCAAGGCCGATTCGTCCCGTGGGCTCGGTGGGTAGACCGTCGGTCAGCTTCTTCCAGGTGGCGCCGCCATCCACTGAGCGGAAAATTCCGCCGCTGGCGCCGCCATTGTCCAGGTTCCACGGATAACGAGTCACGCGCCACAACCCCGCAAACAACACCATAGGATTGCCCGGATCCATAACCAGCGAGCTCACGCCGGTGTTCTCGTCAACAAAGAGGACCTTCTGCCAGTTCTTGCCGCCATCGGTCGTCCGGAAGACGCCGCGCTCGGCGTTCGGTCCCCAGGCATGCCCCAGTACGCCCACGTAGACAATGTTGGGGTCGCGCGGGTCAATCACAATATTTGCGATCTGTCCCGCATCGCGCAGTCCCATGAATTTCCAGGTGGCGCCGGCGTCGGGGGAAAAGAAGACGCCCTTGCCGGTAATCACGTCATTGCGGATGTTCTTCTCGCCGGTTCCGACCCAGATCAGATTAGGATTGGAGGGAGCAAGCGCGATGGCGCCGATGGATGCGGTGGATTCTTTCTCGAAGATAGGCTTCCAGGTAAGACCGCCATCCTGCGTGGCGAACACTCCTCCGCCGGCAGCGCCCACGTAATAGATGTTGGGTTTGCCGGGGATTCCCACAACGGCGGTCACGCGCCCTCCGCCGACCGCAGGCCCAAGATTGCGGAATTTCATGTTCTCCAGAGGATCCTTCGCGGCGGCCTCGTTTGCGGCTGTCTGTGTGTTCTGCGCCTCAGCCAAAGCGGGCTTTTGTGCGTCCTTCTTCTGAACTTTCTGTTGTTTTTTATCGCGCGGCGGTTTCGCCCAGGCCGGCGATGCGCCTACTTCCAGGCCGATCAAGAGGAAAAGAACCGAAAGAAATCCAACTGACGTTTTCATGGCAGATACTCCAGCGGGTAATTGCAAGGTGACCGCGAATCATAAATCAAAATGCGGACGTTCGGAATACGAACCTCGCTGTTCGGAGTAAAATAGCCTGTTTCTGCGAGTCACAACGCGAATCGGGAGGAAACTCGAGTGGCGAGGCGTTTAACAGTTCTTGTTGCAGTGGCCCTGCTTGTGGGCACGTTGCAGGCGCAAGCGCACGAGCAAGACCGGCTGAAGCACTCCGGCGAAGTGCTCATGGAGATCCTGCACATTCCTGACGGGATTCCCAAGACGGTGCTCGACAAGTCTGAATGTGTGATTGTGATCCCTTCTGTGAAGAAGCTGGCGTTAGGAATCGGCGGGAACTACGGCCGTGGAGCCATGAGTTGCCGGAGCGGCGCTTCATTCACCGGCCCTTGGGGACCACCCGCGATGGTAGCGCTTGAAGGCGCGAACATCGGCTTCCAGCTAGGCGGTCAGGCCACCGATTTTGTGCTGCTGGTGGTGAACCCCAAAGGTATTGACTCGATTCTGAAAAGCAAAGTGAAACTGGGAGCGGATGCGGCAGCCGCTGCTGGACCGAAAGGTCGGGATGCGCAGGCTGCTACCGACGTGCTGATGCACGCCGAAATCCTGACCTATTCGCGTTCGCGCGGGCTGTTTGCCGGCGTCTCGCTGGATGGTTCCACACTCCGCCCTGACAACAGCGCCAGCGAAAAGGTTTACGGTCGCAAGGTGAACGCGCGCGAGATCGTGCTGGAACACAAGGTTCGAACACCGCCAGCCGGCCAACTGATGGTAAGCGTTTTGCAAAAAGCCTCGCCGAAAAACATGTCGGACCCGAATTCGCTCAAGGAAGCGGAGAGGGAACGCAAGCAATAGCTCGCTGAGGGCAGGCGCTTAGTCCAGCCAGTCAATTGATCTGGCTACGGCTTTTTTCCATTTTCGATACGCCTCTTCGCGGCGTGACGCATCCATGCTGGGCGCCCACCGTCTGCCTTCTCCCAAGGCGGCAGCAAACTCGCATTGATCTTTGATCCATCCGGTGGCCAGGCCTGCGGCGCAAGCTGCGCCGAGCGCGGTGGCTTCGATCGTCTGCGGACGGACAACCGTCCGGTCGAGAACGTCGGCCTGAAATTGCATCAGAAGATCGTTCACCGCCATTCCTCCGTCCACTCGCAACAGCTCAAGCCGGATTCCTGAATCCTTTTCCATGGCTTCCACCACGTCGCGTGTCTGGAAAGCCGAGGCCTCGAGCGCTGCGCGGGCAATATGGGCTTTTGTTGCATATCGCGTGAGCCCGTGGATCGAGCCACGCGCCTTGTCGTTCCAGTAAGGCGCAAACAAACCCGAGAAAGCCGGGACAATGTACACTCCGCCGTTGTCCGGAACTGAGTTGGCGAGATTTTCGATCTCACCGCTGCCGGCAATAATCCCGAGATTGTCTCGCAGCCATTGCACCAGCGCTCCGGCAATGGCGATGCTTCCTTCCAGAGCGTACCGGGCAGGCTCTGTTCCCAATTTGTATGCCACAGTGGTCAGAAGTCCATGGCGAGACGGAACAGGCTTCCGGCCGGTGTTCATCAGGAGGAAGCAGCCAGTCCCGTAGGTGTTCTTCGCCTCGCCGGGGTGCAGACAGCCCTGGCCGAAGAGCGCAGCCTGCTGGTCGCCGAGAATGCCGGCGACCGGAACTCCGGCAAGCGGCCCTTCAGAAATTTCACCGTAAATTTCTGAGCTGGAACAAATGCGAGGCAACATAGCTTCAGGAATATTGAAGATACGCAGCAGTTCCGAGTCCCATGCCAAAGTGTCCAGATTCATCAATTGCGTCCGGCTTGCATTGGTCACGTCGGTGACATGCTGTCTTGTGAGCCGCCGGCAGAGATAAGAATCAATGTTGCCGAATAGAACTTCTCCAGCCTCAGCCCGCCGTCGCAGACCGGGAATATGATCCAGCAGCCAGCGAAGCTTGAGCGCGCTGAAATAGGTCGACAGCGGCAATCCCGTGCGGCTGCGAAAGAAGGCATCACCGATCTCACGCTGCAATCGGGCAACGTCGTCCGAGACTCGCGTATCCTGCCAGACAATTGCATTAGCAACCGGAATTCCTGAAGCTTTGTCCCAAACAACTGTGGTTTCCCGCTGGTTTGTAATTCCAACCGCAGCCAGATCCGTTGCTTGCAGCCCGCTTTGCCGCAGGCCTTCGTCCATTACCTGCTTCACCCGCGCCCAAATTTCTTCAGCATCGTGTTCCACCCATCCTGGCTGTGGATAAATTTGCCGATGCTCGACTTGAGCGCACGCAACCACACGCGCAGATCGATCAAAGATGATGAAGCGCGTGCTGGTGGTTCCCTGATCGAGCGCCGCAACGAACTCACGCATAGGAGGTGAATTCTAGCCGAACACCCAACTCAGACACGCCAACAATTTCTGAGTGGAACTAAGGAAAGCGGGTGATGAGCAGCAGCTCGGGACGTAGTAGGGTAGGCAGAGAAAGTCGATCCCAATTCAGGAAGGCGGTCCTCATGGCTTTCAAACGGCCGAGAACAAAAATTCTTCTGGTTGAAGGAGATGCCACGGCGCAGCATCTTCGCGCGCTCATGCTGCGCATGAACGGATACGAAGTGGAGACCGCCGGGGATCTCGACGAGGCGCGTGGGAAACTGAGTTCAGGGAAGTACCACCTGGCCATTGTGGACGTGGGACACTTCGCCGCACCCGGCCTGGAATTTTGCGAGGACATGAAGCAACGGCATCACGGTCTGAAGGTGCTGATGCAGGCCGAAGATGGAGTGTTCCCGTTGGAGCACGGCTGTCCTGACCGCGTGGTCCCCAAGCAGGAAGGCCCGCACAGGTTCGTTACCGAAGTGGAACGAGTGCTGGGAGCTGCTTGAACTACTTGGGCGAGACGACGCGGCCCAAGTCAGAGGCGCGCGACACGCGATCAAAATAGCTCCATGTGAGCGCCGCGATCTTTTTTATTGCCGCCGATCCGTCGCGCTCGTCTTTGAGATAGGTGGTCATCACGCATAGCACGTAAGGCCGGTTCTTGACGAACACGATGCCGGAATCGTTCCGCACGGCTTCGAGCTCTCCCGGCTTGTTAGCTGCCGTCACATCATCCGGTAGGCCCTGAAGCATGGAACTTTCCTTGTGAGTACTGAGGACTTTAAAGAAATCTGCGGTCATCTCCTTGTTCAGCACCTTGCCGCGATAGATGGCCTCCAGCAGAGTCATCATCTCGCGCGTGGTTGAGACATTTTCCCGGCCTTCGCTCGCGGCCTTCAGGTCCATCATTTTACGGCGCAATCGCGTGGTGTGCAGTCCCAATCCTTCCAGCATCGCATTGATGTTCTCCATGCCTAGCCGGTCAGTCAGAATGTTGGCGGCGCTGTTGTCACTCACGGCAACCATGATGGAAGCGAGATCCCGCAGGTTCAGGCGCGTATAACCGGGAGTGAGCCCCAGCAGGACGTCGCTTCCGGGAACAAGGTCTTGCTGGCGAACGGTGTAGCTTTCGCCCAGGTTTACTTTGCCTTGCTGAGCCTGCAAATAGAGGTCGGCCAGGATGGCAATTTTGATTGAGCTGGCCTGCGGCATGATTTCATCGCCGTTGATCAGAAACTCGTCGCCGGACGTGAGGTCTTTTAGTGCGACGGCCAGAACGCCGTCGAGCTGCTGATTCATTTGGCCGATGTCAGCCTGAAGCTTCTTCCAGAGCAGTTGACGCTTTTGTGTTTCCGGTTTGGCCGGACAGCATTGCGGCAGAATCTGTCCAACACCGGATAATAAGAAGAGCACGAGAAGAGTGGCTCGCATCGCGCTCGAAAGTGTACACAGCTTTGGTTGGCGGTGAAATAGCAGTTTCGGAACTGTTCCTCGACTCTCTTCCAAGACTGCGGCTCACTCCGGCGGATTCTCTGCCGGCGAGCCGTCTTGTGGAGCCGAGTCAGTAGGAGTTGACGGTGCCCGCCGCGGTACCATGCTCAACTGCTTGAGTTGATCGTCTTTCCATTCGTAGTAATAGGTGGCGCACTTCTTGTCTTCCGGACAGCCGTCAAGGATCAGCAACCTGCTCTTGAGCTGAAACACCGCACCTTTGAACTCATGCGCCGGATCGTCGTCCGTGCCCTGAACCTGCGGAGTCGTAAGCACTTTGAAGGGAGGAGAAAACAACTTACCGTTTGTCTCATCGACGATGACGAGCGAGATGCAGTCTGAACCACAGTCCCACTGGGCGATGGTGTAATGCCCGGCAAAGTTTGCGCCCTTGGCCGCGGCTTCAGTGATCGCTGTATGGAACTCAAGATGCCGTTTCTCGGTGATATGCGGCGGCGCTGGCGTACCCTGGAAGACCCTGCTTACAGCGTAGTCGTCAAAGTTGAAATCCCACGGATTATCGTCCTGCGCGGAAGCAAACACGCAGAACAAGCACACAACGGCCAGCAGCAACTTCGGGAACATGAGCGGATTATAGCCCGAGAGTAGCCGGAGCAGACCAGCAAACTGCAGTCGTTACCAGTACGTAAGCGAAACCTTGTCCAGCCACGTGGAATAGGCATCCATATGGCTGTCGCCGTCCATCTGAAATGCCACATTAATCTCGCTGACACTTGATGCTCGGGCCGGATAAGTCTTGTTGACGTAGTGGGTCACTCCGTCGAAGGTGAAGCCCACGAAAATTACGCTGGTATCTGTGCGCTGGAACTCCCAAGTCAGATGATGCCAGGTGAGAGCGGCGGGAGCAGAGCAGGGAACCGTGGTGTGGACCCAGTTGGCCGAGGCATTTCCCCAAACATCCCAAACTCCGCCGTCTTTGATGTTGCATTGGGTGCCGAAGATAAACTTGTGCGCCTTGTCAGACTGGTTCACATCAAACTCCAGCGCCTGCGCGAGTTGAGGTTTCGTAAGGTAGAAACTCACGTCGTACTTGAAGTTGCGGATGGCGCTATTGGCGCCGAGTTGTTTCCACCACAGCGCGTCAGAATATGGAGTGCTGCCACTGATGTTGAATTTCGCCGATTTGCCGTCGAGCGAGGGCGAAAGCACATTTTCGCTCATTGAGAAAATCGCAACCGGGCCTTTCGCGCCTGCCCCTGCGCAAACCGTGCAGCTTTCCCATCCGGTCAACTGGTCAATGTCGCTGATGGTTGTCGCGTTAGCGGGCGGAGCCGGCAGACCGGGATCAGGACTGGGTGTCGGAGTGGCGCTGGGCGATGGCGAGGGAGCTGGCGTTGGTGTCGGAGTTGCTGTGGGAGCCGGTGTCGGAGTTGGAGTCGCCGAGGGCGTTGGACTTGGAGCCGGAGTTGGCGTGGGAGTAGGAGTCGGCGCGCTTGCACTCACCGTAACGGTAATGGACTGCTTAGTCGAAGCGCCACTCGTGTCCCAGGCCTGCACGGTCACGGTATGTTTGCCAGAAGCCATGGCAACCGAGGTATCGATCGTGGATCCGGAGGTGTGATACACGTTGGTGCTGCCCACGTAAATTCGCATTCCGGTGATCGGCCTGGCCGAGGTTGCCGAAGCCACAACGTGGACGGGGGATCCGACGGTGGAGCCCGCGGCAGGTGACTTGATTGTGACGCCGGCAAAAGATGCGGCAACAAGCGAAAGAGTGCAGCAGAGCAAGCGAATCGTGTACTTCAAAGATCTCTCCAGGGGAAGCGTCCTACAGGTAGGGTGAGTCTAGTGGGCGATCTACTCTGGTTAAAGAACTATGTTGCTGTTCCAAGTTAAAAATCTACTTAGCACTCAAGGCAGGAATCAGCTCAGGTGGAACCAAGTGCTTAACCCCCAGAGTCTTGAGTTTCGCAACTTATTCTGGAAGTCTGTGTTCTGAAGTAACGTGGACTGGCACAGCGAGAGGTCCTAAGATACGCGGCTATATTCACAGGAGTGGTTATGAACCGGGCTTTTTTGCAAATGATAAGCGGAGCGGCGGGACTCATCGCCGCCTTTACGGCAACGGCGTTGCCGTTGCTGTTATCAAAGCCCTTCTTTACCGCGACCGGCTTCTGGAATATTGGCAACGTGTCGTTTCTCTCACTGAGGATCTTGCTTGCCGCTTGCGCCTTTGCCTTTCTTCGTTTTTCCCTGTCTCATGAGGAGACCAACCGGCTGCTTCGCTTTCATTCGCGTTCCGCCCGTTGAGCGCCTATCAGCGGCCAAACTATAAGCATCGCTAGTTCCAGCTTCTCATCAGGTCAGGCGTGACCCACAATCACCGGCTGTCCGCACTTGTGGGCCCGTTCTGCAATCAGCAGCACCAACGGATTGCGGCTGGCCGCCACCAATCTTAGGCAGTGATTGCAGTAGGATTCGGTGATGGCTGCCTGCCCATCTTCATGCGAACCTTCGCAGCGGGTAAACAATGTCGGGCTCAGTGGCTGCGCTGCCATAGCCGCCCAAAGCTAACAGCGGAGTTCAGGGATTCTGATTGGAAGTTGATTAAGAAATCTAATCAACCAAAAGGTACTTAGGCGAGAAATTGCACGAGGTTTCGTTAGCAGCCTAGCCTCAAAGTTGCCGAACCGCTGGCCAAACCCTGGGTTGCGCTCACGGTGGTAGCAAAGCCACAGGGGAGGACCACGCCGGATCGGACACTGGCAAGGCCGGCAGCCGTGATGCGAATCGATTTCGAATCGGCTACGCTCCAGAGCACCGTGGTGGTAATGTCCTGCGTGGTGCCGTCAACCGTGAGCATGGTGGCCTGAAACTGGATAGGAGAGACGTCAGTTCCGGATGGCCCAAGCACGGCGGGATTGGGCGTGATCTGGATTCCCGATCCTCCGCCGCATTGCGTCAAAAGGAGCACTGACAGCGCTGCAAGACAACGCGCAGCTTTGGCCAGCATGGCCCAGACCTCCAGGTTAGTGTGAAAGGTTGAGATAAGAATTATTTGCTTCCAAGCTGCGGAAGTCAACCGGAATGCCGCGCAGACGACAGTTCGCATTGGGATAGATTCGATTACTTCATCGTTCTGTAAAATGAGCTTCTATGGATCAGAGAAGCAGCCGGTGCGATGTAGTTGTGATCGGCGCGGGCCCCACGGGCATGGCATCAGCCATTGAAGCCCGGCGCGCCGGATTTTCCGTGGTACTGGTGGACAAAGGCTGCCTGGTGAATTCGTTGTTTCACTATCCCGCGAACATGACGTTCTTTACCACGCCCGAATTGCTGGAGATCGGAGACATACCTTTCACCACAGCCAACCAGAAGCCCAATCGGCAGGAGGCGTTGGAGTACTACCGCAACGTGGCCCGGCATTACGAACTGGACGTCAGGCAATACGAGCAGGTGCTGGCCGTCACCGGATACGACGGCAGCTTCCGCGTTGCCACTCGCGCGCGCAACGATCGCGAGCATGAATACGAAGCCAGGAAGATCGTAGTTGCCACCGGCTACTATGACCGGCCAAACTATCTGGGCATTCCCGGCGAAGATCTGCCCAAAGTGATGCACTATTACCGCGAACCGCACCCTTACTTTGACATGGACGTGCTGGTGATCGGCGCCAAGAACTCCGCAG
>DATEGH010000153.1:0-21340 GCA_035280185.1 Terriglobales bacterium | reverse complement strand
CCGCAGAGCGTGCATGTGCTTGCGGTGCCGATGTTCACCAATCAGACTCAAACCTATCGGCTGGAACAGATCCTCACCCGCGATGTGGTACGTGAGTTTATCGCCAGGACGCGTTATCGCGTGGTGAACAAGACGGACGATTCCGCCGATGCCACGCTGACAGCGACGATTCTCTCGGCGCAGTCGGCGCCGCTGACCTACGATGCGCAGTCGGGCCGCATCTCCAGCGCCGAGGTCACGGTAACGATGAAAGTCTCGCTGGTGGACCGCTCCGGACGCGTGCTGTTCGAGAACCCGAACTACAGCTTCCGCCAGCAGTACCAGGTCTCACGCGAGGTCACCAGCTTCTTCGAGGAAGAAACCCCCGCGCTCTTGCGCATGTCGCGCGACTTCGCGCGAACGCTGGTAAGCGACGTTCTGGAGGGCTTCTAGATGCCGGGCCGGAGCTTTGCCCCGGCGGAGAAGTTTGTGGCCGAAGTCGCCGGCCGCAAGCTGCGCCCGGCCTACGTCTTTATTGGAGATGAGGTTTTCTTTCGCGACCAGTGCCGGCAAGCGCTGCTTCGCCACCTGGCGCCGGATGATCTGCGCGATTTCAGCGTGCACGATCTTGACCTTGCCGGCAGCAGCATCGCCGACGTGCTGGATCGCGCGCAGACGCCTTCACTTATGGCGCCGTTTCAGGTGCTGTTCATTCGCGGAGTGAAGAACCTGTACAGTCGCGGCTCGCATGAAGAAGAATTCGCCGCCATCGAGGCATATGTAAAAGACCCAAATCCGGCGGCCGTGCTCATCTTTATTGCCGATCACATCAGCATTCCCGCCGACGTCCGCCGCATGGAGATGCAGGACAAGGATCGCTATCAGCGGATCCGGGATACGCTGGGCGAGTATTGCGGGATTGTGGAACTGGCGCGCGTGGAAGAGAGCGACGGAATGCGCTGGGTGATCGAACACGCCGAAAAAGAAGGCGTACGCGTGGACCAGGACGCGGCAAGGGAGCTGATTGACTCGCTCGGCGCGGACATGATGCTGGTGAGCCGCGAACTGGAGAAACTCATCCTTTATGTTGGCGAGAAGAAGCAGATCACGCTGGGCGATGTGGAGACGATGGTGCTGGCGGCCAAACAGCGCTCACTCTACGAGCTGACGGACGCCATTTCAGCCAAAGACAAACCGCGCGCGCTGGCCGTTCTGGGAGCGTTGCTTTCCACCAGCGAAGGAGAAGAAGCTGCCATCGGGCATATTTATATGCTGGCACGGACTTTTCGCCAGATGCTGGTGATTCTGGAGAAGAACGTCCGTGATTCGCGGACGATCTGGCAGGCGCTGTGGCAGGGCTTTCGCGTTCCGCCGTTTGCCGCCGAAGACATTATTCGTCAGGCTCGCCGCTACAAGTCGAGGCGCGAACTCACCCGCGCCCTGCGCCTGGTGGCGCGCGCAGACTTGCAGCTTCGCTCCAACCCGCCCAGCAAACGGATCGTGCTGGAACAACTGGTGATCCATCTTGCGGAAGAGCCGAACACCATCTCGGCGGACTGGCAGCAGGAAGAGCTGCCGGTGTAATCCTGAATTCACCGCAACGCAAAGTATAAACAGCAGGAGATCACCGCAGAGTGCGCGGAGATCGCAGAGGCAGGAGATGCGGGTTGCAAGCACATGAGGAAACCGCAGGCAAGAGTGCCTGCGCTCCACCAGAAAGAGGCATCCCTCGAAACTCTCCCAGGCTGATAGAAAGAGATTGATCGGATGGAGAGTTCGCTACTTCGCTGCGATTCTCTTGCTGAGGCGTGATTTATATCTTGCAGCGGTATTTTTGTGGATCACACCTTTGCGCACAGCCTTGTCAATCATGGAAACGGTTGTCGAGAGCTGGCTCTGAACCTGGGATGTATCTCCAGACTGCACTGCCTGGCGGAACTTGCGAAGAGCGGTGCGAAACTGGGAGGTGTTGGCGCGATTGCGCACGGTGCGTCTTTCCGTTTGCCGGGCGCGCTTCAGCGCCGAAAAGTGGTTTGCCATGTTGCTGATTGATCCTTTTAAGGTTTTCTCGGAGATGCCCGAACTCATTTAGTTTACTTGGATTTAGGCGGATCGGTCAATCTCGACTCCGCCCGGAGTAGCTGCCCCAAGCCGGCGCAATTAACCGAAGCCCTGCTGGCTGCTGCGGCATCTAACAGAACAGAGCGCGAATCGGCAGATGCTCTAAATTTGTTGACTCAGGCTGACCAAGGGCGGTACTCTCAGGCCAATGTTATTACCTCCGCGCTCCGCTGGGCCGGCTACCCTGCTCTTTATTCCCAAGTCAAACATACACATGCTTTTGAGGCGTGCTGCGTCAGTGGAAGCGCCTGTTTGGAGGAATCGGCAAAGTAGATGAAGAAGAACATTGAACTTGTTCCTAACATCCAGAAACTCTTCGGCACCAGGGATGAGAACCTGCAACTCATCGAAGATGGCCTGAACATCGCAATTGATCTGAAGTCAGACTCGGTACAGCTTGAAGGCGCTGCGCGCGACGTGGCTCGCGCCGAACAGATCTTCACCGACTTTGAAAGCCTGGGCCACGCCGGGCAGGATTTGAGTCCGGCGGAATTGAGTTCGATGCTCAAGGTGGTGGCGGAAGATTCTACAACCACGCTCCGCGGTCTGGCTGAAGCCGGCAAGCAACGGTCTTTCGGCAAGCGCCAGGTCCAGCCCAAGAGCATGAACCAGCGGCGCTATCTGGACGCCATCGAAAAGTACGACATGGTATTTGGCATTGGTCCCGCGGGGACCGGCAAGACGTATCTTGCTGTTGCCATGGCCGTTTCCGCTCTGAACAACAAGAAGGTAAACCGGATCATCCTTGCGCGTCCGGCGGTTGAGGCCGGCGAACGGCTGGGATTCCTGCCGGGGACGTTGCAGGAGAAGGTGGATCCATATTTGCGTCCGTTGTATGACGCGCTCTACGATTTGATGGACCAGGAGCGAGTGGACCGCTGCCTGGAAAAGAACGCGATTGAGATTGCGCCGATCGCATTCATGCGCGGCCGTACGCTCAACGATTCGTTCATCATCCTGGACGAAGCGCAGAACACGACTTCCGAGCAGATGAAAATGTTTGTGACCCGGTTGGGCTTCAATTCCAAGGCGGTCATCACGGGCGACATCACGCAGATTGATCTTCCCAACACGCGCCGCAGCGGCCTTCTGGAAGCCATGGATGTGCTGAAAGGCGTGGACGGAATATCCTTTAACTTTTTTGGCGAAGAGGACGTGGTCCGTCACCATCTGGTGCAGCGGATCGTGCGGGCTTACGACGAACGGAACCGCGCCCAGCAGATGGCGCTGGAGTTGCCGCGCGAAGTGCGTGAAGGGGAGCAGCAAGAGCCGCCCCTGCAACAGTAATCAGTTAGAATTCTCGCGGGAGGGCGGCAAGGCCCTCCCGCTTTGTTTTCACGAACTGTGATCGTGTTTGAGAGCAAGCCGGAACGGAGAAGCCAGAGCTCGCTGGAAGCATTTGCGAGCGAGGCGCAGAAGCTCGCTGGAGCAAACGGCGAGATTTCAATCCTTCTGACCAATGCGCGACGGATGCGGGAAATGAACCGGCGCTTTCGCGGAAAGGACCGCCCAACTGATGTGCTTTCGTTCCCGCGAGATGAAGGCGGCGATATCGCCATCTGCATGGAAATTGCGCAAGAAAACGCCAACCGATATCGTCATCCGCTCAGCCAGGAGCTGAAAATCCTGCTTCTGCACGGGATGTTGCACCTGGCCGGCTACGATCACGAGACCGACGATGGAGAGATGGCGAAGCGCGAAATGAAGCTGCGCTCGCGCCTGAAACTTCCCGCAACATTGATTGACCGCGTGCGCGACAACGGGCGAAGAGCGAAAGCGGCCAATTCAGACCTGCCAACCCGTAAACCGTTGCGGCGGAGCAGAGAGCGATGACGGTCTTGTTCGTCTATCTCGCCATCCTCTTCTTATGTTCTTTGCTCGCGCTGGTTTCCTACGTTGAGCGGCTCTATACCGAATCAGGCAAGTTTCTCTCCCGCGAATTTCAGGAAAATATTGAGGCCTTTGAGCAACTGGTAGAGCCGCGCCTGGTTGCGGCCAGCGGCCGCGCATTTCTTGCCATTGCCGTCCTGGCGCAGTTGAGCACTGCGGTAATCGCACTGCTGATGGGCTATCTGGTTTTTTCGGAACGATGGATCTGGCCGGAAATCGTGCAGGCGGTGATCGGCTTGGTTCTGATCATTATCCTTTGCAACCGGCTGCTTCCGTATGTTCTGTTTACCCGCACGCGCGGAGCCTGGCTGGTGCGTCTTGTTCCGGTGCTCCGCGTCCTGATCTATCTCATGCTGCCGATTACGGTGGTGCTCGGCTTCGGACTTTCCGTGGCTGCTCTGGCCGAACCGCACGAGCCGGAAGAGCCGGAACATCCTTCTGAGGCGGTGGACGCGCTCATTGAAGCCGGCGAGGAAGAAGGCATTCTGGAGGAAAGTGACCGTCTGCTGATCCAGTCAGTCGTCGAGTTCGGCGACAAGATTGTGCGCGATGTGATGACGCCGCGGCCGGATATCTTCGCCATTCCAGCCGAAACCACAATCGAGCAATTCACAGCCATGCTGCGGGACCGCCCTCACACGCGCGTTCCGGTCTATCTCTCGAACATCGACAACATTCAGGGCATGGTGCTCTCCACAGATCTGATCCAGATTGCCGACGAAGAGGCGCGCAGCACTATGGTACGGAAACTGATGCGGCCGGTGATGTTTGTGCCCGAAACGAAGAAGACTTCGCAGCTCTTGCGCGAGATGCAGCGTGAAAACAATCATCTGGCGGTGGTGATTGATGAGTATGGGTCCGTTGCAGGCATCGTCACCATGGAAGATCTGGTGGAGGAAATCGTGGGCGAAATCCGCGACGAGCATGAGAAAGGCGGAGAGATTGTCCGCGAAGGAGAAGGCGCTTACGTGGTGAAAGGAAACGTGGATGTGGGCCGGCTGGAAGACTTGTTTCACATCCGGCTGGAGCCGCGCGATACGGCGACCGTTGGAGGCCTTGTGAGCGCGCTGGTCGGACGCATTCCGCAGCCGGGCGAGGTGATTGAAGATGATGGCCTGCGCTTTGAGGTGCTTGAATCCACGGAGCGCAAGGTGCAGAAGCTTCGAGTCTGCCGCTCAAAACCGGGCGCCGCGAAACAAGTGCTGGCGTAAAGTATGGCGTTCCGCTCCGGTTTCGTCTCCATCATCGGTCGACCCAACGCAGGCAAAAGCACGCTACTGAATGCGCTCGTGGGCGAGAAGGTGGCAATCGTTACTGCCAAGCCGCAGACTACGCGGACGCGGATTCAGGGCATCGTGAACGTCAAGGCACAGCGTGGACGTTCTGCCGGGCAGATTGTTGTTATTGATACGCCCGGCGTTCACCGTCCTGACAGCCGGCTCAATCGCAAAATGATGCAGGAAATTCATGCCGCCCTGGAGAGCCGCGATTTGATTCTGCTGATCATAGATGCCACGGAGAGGTTCGGACCGGGGGATCAGCATGTTCTTGATCTCGTGAAAAAATCCGGCGGACCGGCGTTTCTGCTCCTGAACAAGATCGACAAACTGCAAAAAGACAAATTGCTGCCCCTTATAGAGCGTTATAGCAAGCTCCACGAGTTCCAGGAGGTCATTCCTATTTCAGCGGCAAAGGGAGAGGGCTTGGATCTCTTGCTGGATAAAGTCATACGAGCTCTTCCGGAAGGCCCGCGATATTTTCCTCCGGAACAATACACGGATCAGCCGGAACGGTTCATCGCCGCTGAGATCGTGAGGGAAAAAGTGCTGCTCAAAACCGGCAAAGAACTCCCCTATGCGACGGCGGTTGTGATTGAGAAGTTTGAGGAAGGCGAGAAGCTTGACCGAATTGCGGCCGCCATCTACTGCGAGCGCGAAGGACAGAAAGCGATTCTCATCGGCCGAGGAGGCCAGAAACTGAAAGAAATTGGCACGCTGGCGCGCGTGGAACTGGAAGCCCTATTCAGCAAGAAGGTTTTTCTCGAGCTCTTCGTGAAAGTGAAGCAGGGCTGGAGAGAGTCGCCGGCGTTTGTGGAGGAGTTGGACTGGCGCAACCAGATATCGTGAGGTGGAATTCCGCGGCTATTCCTTCACCGCAATTCCCAGCGTCTTCATCTTGCGATAGAGATGGCTTCGCTCCAGGCCGAGCACTTCCGCGGTGCGGCTCACGTTGCCATGATTTTCGTCCAGCTTTCTCAGAATGTAATCGCGCTCGTAGGCCGCACGGGCCTGATGGAGAGTAGAAAATCCTGCGGCAGACCGGCTGCCGTCGCGGTGCATGAGCGGCGGCAGGTGCTTGCGTTCAATCTTATTCACTGTCGGATTCATGATGACAAGGCGCTCAATCACGTTGCGCAACTCGCGCACGTTGCCTGGCCAGGAGTAGCGGGTAAGAACGTCAACCGCATCTTCGACAATTTCATGCGAGCGGCGGCTGTAAGCGGACGAGAACTGTTTCAGGAAATGGCGGGCCAGCAGGGGAATGTCTTCTTTGCGTTCCCGCAGCGGCGGCACATAAAAAGGAATCACGTTCAGACGATAGAAAAGATCTTCGCGAAAATTGCCGCGAGAGATTTCCTCTTCCAGATCTTTGTTCGTGGCGGCGATCACACGCACATCTACCTTGATGGGATCGTCGTCGCCCACGCGGGTGAACTTCTGCTCGTCGAGCGCGCGCAGTACTTTGGATTGGGTCTTCAGGCTCATGTCGCCAACTTCGTCCAGGAACAGCGTGCCTTCGTTGGCTTTTTCAAACTTGCCTTCCTTATCACTGGTTGCAGCAGGAAGGGCGTCTTTGCGATGGCCGAAGAGTTCGCTTTCGATCCAATCTTCTGGAATCGCGGCGCAGTTCACCTCGACGAAAAGATTTTCTTTGCGCAAGCTGTGAGCGTGAATGGCATGCGCCACCAGCTCTTTTCCGGTTCCCGATTCACCGTAGATGAGAACGCGGCCGTTGGTCGGCGCCATCACGGAAATCTGCTGGCGCAGGGCCTTCATGGGAATGCTTTCGCCTACGATCACGCTCTTGGCAACGGTCTGCTTCTTGAGTTCTGCGTTTTCGCGCCGTAACCGATGCGCATCGAGAGCATTCTTCAGCACGATCAGCGTGCGCTCGAGCGAAAGCGGCTTTTCAAGGAAATCAAAAGCGCCCAACTTGGTGGCTTTTACGGCCGTCTCAATCGTGGCATGTCCGGAGATCATCACCACTTCCGGTGGCGATTCCGACTGACGAATCCGGCCCAGGGTTTCAAGGCCATCAATTCCGGGCAGCCAGATATCGAGGAGGACCACTTCGCAGGAGCGCTTCTTGAGCTGCTCCAGGCATGCCTCGCCGCTTTCGGCCAGCAGGACGGAGTAGCCCTCATCTTCGAGAATGCCGCGCAACGACTCGCGAATGTCGCGTTCGTCGTCCACCACCAGGACGCTATGCATGCTGCTTCTCCGCCAGAGTGCGCTCCGCGGCCAACGGCAGTTCTACGATGAACTTGGCGCCCACAGGCTTGTTCTCTTCTACTCGGATTGAACCGTGATGGTCTTCGATGATCCGGCGCACAATCGCCAGGCCCAATCCGGTGCCGCGCTTCTTGGTCGAGAAGTAGGGAAGGAACAATTTTTCCTTCAGTTCGCTGTCAATTCCGTGGCCCGTATCGGCAATAGTTATTTCAAGCGCGTCGCGGCCTTCCAGCAACGAACTCGCGATGTGAATTTCGCGAACCATGGAGTGCTGCATGGCTTCCGCGGCATTGTCCACCAGGTTGGCGATAGCGCGCTTCACCGCTTCCGGATCGGCCATGGCCAGAGGCAACGACGGAGTAAGCTGCTTCTCAACCTGGATTCCATCAAGCCGTCCGTTGAACATGCTGAGAGCGCTCTCAATGATTGCATTGATGTCATACGGACGAGGCTGGGCCGCAGGAAAACTTGCCAGAGAGGAAAACTCATCGACGAGCGAGCGCAATGTTTGCACCGCGTCAGTAACGGTTTTGGTGCAGCTCTGAATGACTGCCACTGAGTTCTCGTCGGGAGGAGTACCGCGCTCAAGGTGACGGCGGATGCGCTCGGCGGAAAGGGCAATCGGAGTGAGAGGGTTCTTGATCTCATGCGCCACGCGCCGCGCCACTTCGCGCCATGCTGCTTCCTTGTGAGCTTTCAGCAACTCGCTGAAGTCTTCGAACACAATCACGTATCCCAGACGCTGGCGTCCGTGCTGCACGGAAGAAACCGTCACGCTGGCATGGATCCTGGTTTTTTCCGTAGGTATTTCGAATTGAGCTGCGGTGATCCCCATGCGGTCGGCCCGTCGCAGCAGATGCTCAAGGTCAGAAGCGATCTCAGAGGAAAAGATTTGCGGCAAAGTCAGCCCATTGGTTGACGCGCCCGCATTGGGCCAGAACATGCGCCCGAAGGCCACGTTGCTGTGGGTGACACGGTAGTCAGCACTGAGCGACAGCACGCCGGTGGGAATGCTCTCCAGAATGGTTTCAATGTGGCGGCGGCGCTGCTCCAGTTCCGTGTTGGTTTCGGTGAGTGCCTTAGCGGACTGTTCGATCTTCTTTCTGCTGGATTCGAGTTCCGCAGCCATGCGGTTGAAAGAGGAAACCAGCTCTCCTAACTCGTCGGCGGCGGAGACTTCCACGCGATGGCCGAGATGGCCTTCTGATATTTCACGCGTGGCTTTGGCAAGCGCCTCGACCGGGCGTGTCACCAGTTTGGCCACAAACATCGAAAACCAGGTCGCGACGAACAGGACCAGCACCGTCAGCAAGGTGAGCAGGAGCATGTACATGCCGCGAATGCGCTTGGTCTCGCGGCTCAGCATCAGGTAACTCTGCTGGTCCTGGCGGATTTGCTCCAGCGCGGGAGAGAAGCCTCGAGGTAAAGGCGCTGCTACCAGGATCATTCCGTTGTTTCCCACAGGCGCCGCGCTCAGCAGGTACTCCGTGTTCTGGAAAGTCCACTTCTGTGGCGCATGTGAGATCGGCTCCAACGGCGGCAGAACGCCTTTGAGAGTGCTCCAGGGTTGCGGCGCATTCCAACTCGCCATCGCCGATCCATCCACCAGCGCCAGAGCAAAGCCTCCTTGCAAAGTGGCGCTGTGACGCCGGAACTCACGCAGTACGCCGCCGTAACTGGAATTCGCAAAGGCCTGCTGCATCTCCGGCGATGCGGCGATCTCCACCGCTTCCTGATGCGCGTTCTCGCCTGCGTAGCCGGTGAGCAGCGAGCCGACTCGATTTGAATCCTGCTGCAGTTCATTGACAGGAATGGAAAACCACTTGTCGATGGACCGATTCATCAGCCCGTACGAGAACATGAACATCACCAGGGCCGGAGCAAAGGAAAGCACCAGCGCGCCGATGACCATGCGCGTTCGGAAGCGCGATCCGAGCACTCCCAAGCGGCGCTCCGCATAAAGCTTGAGCAGGTTGCGGAAGAGAACAAACGTGAGGACCACCAGCAGGAGAAAAACCAGCGCGGAAAGCGAAACCAGGACGAGCGTCTGCTGGGCGGAATCGGGACGAAGCTGCTTAAGGTTGAAAGCCTGTTGTGAAAACACCACTCCAAAGAGGAGGAAGATCCCAAGAGCCAGCGGTATCAGCATGGCCCGCCGCTGGCTTGCGGAAAGCGAATATTTACTCTGCTCTGGTCTGGAGGACGGCACAAAAATCCCTTGGATACGATCTCAGCCGGAATCTGAGCCCATTATAAGCGGGGCAGACGCGCTGGTTGTGTTGGCGGGGGTAAGGAGCTTTTAAGGAACAGCATTGCTCATCAAACGAGATCAGTAACTCGGGTGGGAGTTCGCTTTTGCGACTCTGCCACCGCGGCGTAGGTCACCTGACCATTGAAGGTGTTAACGCCTTCGCGGATTCCGTCGTCAGACTGGATCGCTTTGGAAGCTCCCATCCGCGCCAACTTCATGACGTAAGGAAACGTCGCATTGGTGAGCGCGAGAGTTGAAGTATGCGGCACGGCCGCCGGCATATTGGTCACACAGTAATGGACGACGCCGTCCACCACGTAAGCGGGATTGCTGTGCGTTGTGGGATGGGCCGTCTCGATGCAGCCGCCCTGATCAATCGCGACGTCCACAATGACTGCGCCCTTCTTCATCCGCGATACCATCTCTCGCGTCACCAACTTGGGTGCGGACGCGCCGGGGATGAGCACGCCTCCGATCACGAGGTCGGCATGCTGCACGACTTTGGCAATGGTGTAGGAATTCGAGGCGAGCGTGTAAACGCGGCCGTTGAAGATGTCGTCGAGTTCGCGCAAGCGGTTCAGGTTGAGATCAATCAGCGTGACAATAGCTCCCATGCCCAGAGCCATCTTTGCGGCGTTGGTGCCGACAATCCCGCCGCCAATGATCGTGACTTGTGCAGGGGGAACACCCGGCACGCCGCCCAGCAGCACTCCGCGACCGCCGCGCTCTTTTTCAAGATACGACGCGCCCACCTGTACGGACATGCGTCCGGCTACCTCTGACATCGGCGTCAGAAGAGGGAGCGTGTTGTTCTTGTCGCGAATGGTCTCGTAGGCAATGCCGGTGACCTTTTTATCCAGCAGCTTCTGCGTGAGCTCGGGAAGCGGCGCCAGATGCAGGTACGTGAACAGCACCAGCCCTTCGCGGAAGTAGGGATATTCCTTCTCAATTGGCTCTTTGACTTTCACTATCATATCGGCCCGCCAGACCTCGGCCGCGCTGCCAACGAGGGTTGCGCCTGCGGCCCTATAGTCTTCGTCCGGCGTGGCGGAGAGCGCTCCGGCTTGCGTTTCGACAAGCACTTTGTGTCCGGCATCCACCAGCGCCTTTACACCGGAGGGCACAATGCCCACGCGCGATTCGTGGTCCTTTACTTCCCTGGGTACGCCAATCAGCATTTCAGCTCACTTGAGAATGGAATGTGCCGCTATTCGCCGGTATCGATCTGGGCGCGCTGCAGCTTGTCAGAATAATCAATGTAGATGGATTTCCACTGCGTATAGAAGTCAATCGCGCCAAGCCCGCCTTCGCGATGGCCGTTGCCTGTGGCCTTGGTGCCGCCGAACGGCAGGTGCACCTCAGCGCCGATGGTCGGCGCGTTGATGTAGGTGATTCCGGCATTGATGTCGCGCATGGCGCGGAACGCGCGGTTGACGTCGCGGGTGTAGATCGCAGACGAGAGACCATAGGGAATGTTGTTCGAAATCTCAATCGCCTTCTCGAAATTGTCGCAAGGGATCACGCTTACGACGGGACCGAAAATTTCTTCCTGAGCGATCTTCATTCGCGGATCAACATCGGTAAACACCGTGGGCTGGAAAAACCAGCCATAGGAATACTCGGGCTTGTTGAGCGCCTTGCCGCCGGCTTCCAGCTTGGCGCCTTCATGGCCGCCGATCTGCACGTACTTTTCGGTGGTGGCTACCTGCTGCTCGTTGATCTGCGGCCCTACTTCGACAGTTTCATCGAGGCCGTTTCCTACTTTGAGCTTGGAAGCGCGGTAAACCAGCCGGTCGGCAAACTGGCGGTATGCGCCTTTCTGCACGATCACGCGGCTGGTTGCCGTGCACCGCTGTCCGGTGGTTCCGAAGGCGCCCCAGAGCACGCCATCGAGAGCGAGATCGAGGTTGGCGTCATCGAGAACGATGATGGCGTTCTTGCCGCCCATCTCCAACGAGCATGGTTTGAAATTGCGCGCGGCGACTTCGCCTACGATGCGGCCTACCTCGCTCGATCCGGTAAAGGAAATGGCGTTCACGCCCGGGTGCTCGACGATGGGAGCGCCGGCTTCAGGACCAAATCCGGTGACGATGTTGACCACGCCGCTGGGCAGTCCGGCATCGGTGAGCGCCTGGACCAGGTTGTAAGTGGAAAGCGGAGTATCTTCCGCTGGCTTGATGACGCAGGCGTTGCCGCAAACCAGGGCGGGCAGCAGCTTCCATGACGGAATGGCCATGGGAAAATTCCACGGCGTGATCATTCCGCAGACTCCCAGCGGCATGCGGATGGCCATGGCAAACTTGTTGGGAAGTTCAGAAGGAACGGTGGCGCCGAACTGGCGGCGTCCTTCGCCCGCCATGTAGTAAGCCGTGTCTATGGCTTCCTGCACGTCGCCGCGCGTTTCCTTGAGGACTTTTCCCATCTCGCGCGTCATCAGCCGGGCGTATTCCTCTTTGCGTTCTTCCAGGATCTGGGCCGCGCGATAGAGAATCTCGCCGCGTTTGGGAGCCGGCACCAGACGCCATTTTTCGTAAGCTTTGCGCGCCGCGGAAACGGCCTCATCAACGTCGACTTTGTCGGAGCGCTGGAAAACGCCAATCACATCGCGCGTGTCGGCCGGATTCAGGTTCTCGTAGGTCTGGCCGGTGCGGGACTCGACCCACTCGCCGCCAATCAGGTTTTTGTAGATTTTCGCCGGCATTCGTACAGGTAACTGCCTTTCACAGGATCAAACTCTTAATCCTACCAAGTTTCCTTTCTTTGCAGAAGGAAGCCTCATTGAGCAAATGCGATCCATGAACGACGCTATAGTATGCAGAGCAATGTCGGCGCCTCAGTAGCTGCCGACGCGGAGGCTCTGCGACGAATGGGAATGATGCCGGGACAAGAACTGCCGAAGAAAGCGTTACCGGCGCTGCTGCATTCGCTTGCGCACGACCTGGCACAACCGCTCACTACCGTTCACTGCTTCCTTGAGCTGGTGGCCCAACGCAAACCAGGCGCTGCTTCGGGTCCCACTGAACTTCGCAACATCGCGCTACAGGTCGATCGAGCCATTGCGATTGCGAAAGGAATTTCGGCGCTTACAAGCGACGGCGGCGCTGCGGACAACTCAGCGGTAGCGCTCGATGCGCTGCTGGACGAGATTTTCGACAACTTCGGAGTTCTGGTGCATACGGGCTTTCTTACCTTTGAGCGCCTGGATACCGCTGGAATCCAACTCGTTGGCAACCCTGCCTTGCGCAAGGGCCTGATTATCGTGCTCACCAAGCTGGCAGGGCAGAGCACAAGCGCAATCCGAATTACTGTTGCCGGGGACTTGGCCGAAGGCCGATGCTACGTGGATTTTTCCTGGCGGTCGAACGATAGCTCCAGAGTTCCGGCGCAAACGGCCGAGGCGATCTTTGCCGGCGATCAGAGCCTGTTGCGGGAACTCTTGCAGGAAGCCGGCGCCGAGCTCGCCGAGTGCGGCAACGTAGCAGCGCTTTCGATTTCCGCGCCGGTGGCTCAGTGATTGCGAAATGCTCAGCGAAACATTTGTTCAGGGGCTAAAGCCCGATCTTTTTAATGCACAAGACGGCACGACTGAAAGTCATGCCCTGACACTTTTCTCGCCAATGTTCATGAGTCGCATGCCACGTTTCCTGCTTCATTCGCCCATCACGGCGACCACCACGCGTTTGGAGCGCTGGCCATCGAACTCGGCGTAGAACACACGTTGCCACGTCCCCAGCAGCAGGCGACTGTTGGTCACCGGCAGAATTACCTGATGATGCACCAGAATGGCTTTCAGATGCGAGTCGCCGTTGTCCTCGCCTGTCTGGTGATGGAGATAGTCCTCGCGGAAGGGCGCAAGCTGTTCCAGCCAACGATCAATGTCGTGGATGAGGCCGCTTTCGTTATCGTTTACGTAAACTCCCGCAGTGATGTGCATGGCGGAAACCAGCACCAGACCGTTGCTGATCCCGGAATTCTGAACGATTTTTTCCACCTGCGGCGTGATGTGAACGTACTCGCGATGTTTTTTCGTGTTGAATGTCAGGTACTCGGTATGAAATTTCATGTCGCGTCCTAAGGGTGTGCCGCGCTTACGTTTGTTCTCTCGCCGGCATCCAATCTGCCATGGCGAGAAATCCCTATCCTACCGCCGCGGCGTTTCTTCCGGTGCATCCCAATCTGCCGCGATTGCGGCAGGCCGCCGCGGGCTGCAAAGGCTGTGACCTGTGGCAGCGCGGCACGCAGACGGTTTTCGGGGAAGGCAGCTCGCATGCGCGCGTGATGCTGGTGGGCGAGCAGCCGGGCGATAAAGAAGACCTGATGGGCCGTCCGTTTGTCGGACCCGCGGGCGCGGTGCTCGACCGGGCGTTGCAGGAAGCGGGGATAGCGCGTGATGAAGTTTACGTCACCAACATCGTCAAGCACTTCAAGTGGGAGCCGCGCGGCAAGCGGCGCATTCACAAGAAGCCGAACGCGCTCCAGATCGGCGCCTGCCGTCCCTGGCTGGACGCGGAGATTGAAGTGATCCGGCCGGAAGTGGTGGTGCTGCTGGGAGCGTCGGCTGCACAGGGACTTCTGGGCCACGATTTTCGCGTGACGCAGCACCGCGGCGAATGGATTGAATCCGAGCTGGCAGCTTATGTGCTGGCTACGGTGCATCCTTCTTCGATACTGCGAGCTCCAGACGATGACTCGCGCCATGAAGAGATGAGGAAGTTCGTGGCCGATTTGAGGGTGGCGGCGAAGCAGATCCATGCGCGGAAGTCGGCGTGAAAGAAGCTGCTAGCTACTAGCTGCTAATAGGGAGCCGGCACGATTCAGGCTGCGGAAAACTCATTTGCCGCCTCAACCAATTGTTTTCAGGGGCTAAAGCCCAGATTTTTTCAGCGCCAAGACGGCACGACTGAAAGTCATGCCCTGACACTTCTTCCCGCTGATTGGGAATTTTTTCGCAAGCTCTCAAGTCCTGGCCCTGGCATTCTCGCTAGGGACTGCGCCTGTTTGTGAATTGAACCTAGCCGAGCCACTCTACCGGTCTGCCGTGGAAGCCGGCACGCGCAAGCAGGCGGTCTTCTACGTCTTGGCTGCCTGGCCAGAGCCGCAAGCGCACCTCGGCGGCGTCAGCTCCGGGTTCGAAGCGCAGCCAGGCGAGTGGACTTGCTAAAGTGGCAGCTTTCCCGGCCGCCTTGATCGCTTGCTCGATGCGTGCACGGTCGCCCGGTGATAGATACTGCCAGACAATGGAGTGGTAAACCACCGTGGCTGTGCCATGCGCCGGTTGGGCGAGCGCGGCTTCGATCCACTCTGCGGCGTTGGCCTCTTCCAAGCGAGCGGGTACACAGGTCGCGATCTCAATTGCCGCTGAGAGGCGGCGAAAGCGCTCCACCTGGTCGGCCCATACATAAGATTTGAGCGTGAGTTCGCCTTCCTTGGTCGTGGGATCAATGGGCGAGGTATCACAACCGCGCCGCTCAGCGACGTTTACCGTTACGCCAAAGTCCGGATGCGCGTTTTCGAATGCGGCGGAAATCCGAACGTTGGAGTGTGGGTTTCCCCATGCGCCGTCATCGGCTTGGTAGAAGTACTGATCCCAGCGGAGAATGAGTCCGGCGGAGGCGCCAATCTCCAGAAGGCGCAACGGCAGTCCAGTGCGGCGCGCAGTTTCCAGAAAGCCGCCGAGCAGCGCGGCACAGCGACCCACCTCGTTGGTCTGGACGGGATTGTCGATCAGAACTCGCAGCCTCGGCGTGTATTGCCGCACGGTCCTCAGGAAACTCGGCCATAAATCTGCGGACCCGGTATTGCCGCCGACTGAGGGGTAGCACGCCGCGAGTTCCGGAGCGTTGCCTTCCAACACGAGCCGGTGAACCGCACCGAGAAAACGCAGGGCCAGCGCCGAGCCGGGCGGGTCATCATGATGTCCCTGCAAGACAGCCCAGCACGCGCCCTGGGAACGAACGTCAGCGGCGGCATCCTGCAACAGCCTGGAGTAAGGCGGCGAGCCCAGCTTGCGGCACCATTCGGCTTGCTTGAGAAGGCGGCGGGCGATGATTTCGCGCTCGTCGAGCGTGGACATGGAGCAATTCTAGATTGTGGTTTGTTTGTTTCGATTTGACGAAGTGGACGAGGTGGACGAAGTGGACGCAATGGACAAGCTGTGGACGAGTGCAGCTTCAGGAAAGCGTAAGTTTTGGGGGAGAGCAGCTTATCGGCGCAGCCATGCCATTTTCTCAATCAGGTCAAGCATTTTCTCCACTTGAGCGGACGTGGGCTTGGTGGTGGCGTCATGAACGGCTGAGTTGCGGATTTGCCAGACTTCCTGCAAGCCGGTCCGCTGCCCGGGCTCGATGACGCCATCGTTGGCAAGCCGCTCAATCAGCGTCCATGCCCATTCTTTTCTAAGAGGCACATGGGGATAATGCCGCGCGCTTGCAGCTCTCAGCAGACGCTCATATTCCTCAGCGGCAATCTTGCCCGCCAGATTCGGGTCTTCATCGCTCAGAAGGCGCGCGAGTTCGAGCGGCCCGTATCGCTTGATGAAGGGATGAAGCACGTGAGAGAGCCGGCGGCGCTGGATCCAGACATCATCTTCGAATTGTTTCAGCGCCTTGTCATTTCCCTGGCCGCGGGCGCCGCCTTCGGTGAGCTGATAAAAACTCCACAACGCCATTTCTGTTGCAGCCACTCCAGGCATGCTGAAGTGCGCGCGCCATTGCTCCAGCTCTTCACAATAAGCAAGGTACAGGTCGGCATTGTTGGCGCGGTAGATCTGGAGCAGATTCAAAACGGGCGAGCTGATGATGCCGAAGCGGTCGGGATGGGCGAAGCGAAGAATGATGGAGGCGGTTCCGGTGGAGCGGAATAGATCAATCAGCCGGCGCACGAGTTCCAAAGGACGGGCAGGCAGCGGCGCCAGCAGGATTCTATTCTGCTTCAGGACGCGGTCCAGTTCCTGTTCTTTCGGAGCCGACCAGTAGCGCTCAAAGGGAGTGGACTTGGGATCGAAGAGCTTGGCAACATCGCGGGCCACCAGATGACGCTCTCCGCGGCCAAGATGCGCGAAGTCTTTCTCCAGCCGAGTGAAGTCATAAGCGCGGCCAAATTTGGCGCGGCAGACTTCAGGAAAGGCGTCGAGGAAAGGTTGGAGGTGGAAGGAGGGCATGAGGTCCGGAGCAGCAGGATGCCACAGGCAGGTGAAGGAGGCAATTGGGAAAAAGCAATTGGCAAATGGCAATTGGCACTTAGCAATCGCCAATGAGCGATCGAGACCCGTGCAGGTGCAGACTGAGAGTTTTGGAGAAGCTGGGCTTAGCGCAAGCGAGACTGGGGAGTGTGGAATCGCACATCAGCGGAAGAGACTTTGTCTACCGCCTTTCAGGTGGCGTCATTGGGTCGCCCACACTTCGCAAAGAACGTGAAAGGTGCGGCTTCCGGCACTTTGCGCCTTAGGAATGCTTTGCTTTCGGAAGTTTGAGGGTTGCCGAAAGATAAAATCAGGTACATGTCCTATTTCCCGCTTGGTACCGCTTGCCATTAAGC
This sequence comes from Terriglobales bacterium, assembly GCA_035280185.1. GTDB lineage: Bacteria > Acidobacteriota > Terriglobia > Terriglobales > Acidobacteriaceae > Angelobacter. The sequence goes on along the minus strand of DATEGH010000153.1, from coordinate 4,051 downwards.
TTCCGCTCTGATTATTATCTCGCCTCAAGAAGTTTCAGAGGCAAAGACACCTTCCGGGAAAACGCACCCCCTTATAGCCGACCGTGGCTGGATCATGGGTGCTGCGCTATCAGTGTATTTCGATCCGCTCGTTGTCAAGATGCGTTCGATCCATCCATGCATCAGCAACAGAGCCATTTCTTGGAGTTGGCCTTGAACACTGTTGATTGCAGCAAGTCCCCTTCGGCCTCTCGCAATTTAGATGCGTTGATCTTGAGAGAAGTGGTACACGCCCACGTTGACACAATCCAAGATCATGATCACCCGAAGGCGCTTCTTATCCTACCTGTTCGCGGAGCATACTATGAGAGAGTTCGAGGAACTGAAGTTTTTTGCCAACCGGGAACAATTCGCTTGTTACCTGCGGCTGAACTTCATCGCAAGAGACTCACCGGCGCAGTGCGGCTCCTATTCATCGAGCCGGGCCCGCCGATTCTCGCTCATTTTTGCGGGCGCCATATCGCCGCTTTGGAACCTACACTTTTGAGCGGTCCCTATTCATCGAATCTTGCACAGAGAATCATTCGCGAGTACAGCTCGTTGGATCCTCTTGCGCCACTTGCTCTCGAATGCCTCGTATTTGAAATCCTCATCGAGCAGCATCGGCTGCGAAGGCATCGCCCGGTCAACTCCCATTCAAGTCCGGTCATTATGAGGGTGCGAGATTTGCTTCATGCCACCCTCGCGGACAATCCTCCGCTTCAAGAGATCGCTCGAATGAGCGGCATGCACCCGGTTTATCTTTCCCGCGAATTCCATCGCGTGTTCAAATGCACCATGACAGACTATGTGCGCGGCCTGAGAATGGAGAAGGCAAAAGCATTGATCTCGCAGTCTAACAAAGCTTTAAGTGAGATCGCGTCCTTGTGCGGCTTTTATGATCAGAGCCACTTTGCGCGTTCTTTCAAAGCTTCTGTTGGAGTGTCGCCGTTCGAGTATATAAAACAAAATAGAACTGCACCAACCACCTAGCAACATGCTACAGGCTGGGAATCAATCCGATACAAATAAGAAGTTAAATATATACAAGACAGCAACAGCTTTAATCTAATAGCTTGTGTCCTCGGGCATCCTTCCTTAGCAATAGTCGACGGATGCCGTGGAGGGTCATTCATGCGCCTGAGGCTGCTGGTAATTCCAATTCTTATCTGCCTGGTTGAAGTTTTGGGAGCTGCTCAAGCCAAGCTCATGTGCGATGTGGAATGCGGGCCTGACCCCACCGTTACCGGGTATACGACGGTTGTGACCTCGCGCACAGCCGTTATCAATCAGAGGACCGGAAGCCAGCCACTGCATATCGTCTCCAAGCTCCCGTTTATGGTGCGCAGCCTTCAGGCGAGCCAAAGTTATGATTATTCGGTAAACCTGCTCTCCCTGCGAGGTCGAAATGGCCTGGATGTGAATCTCAGCTTGATCTATAACAGCAGGATTTGGAGCCGCAGTTCGAGCGGGCTTGCGCTGAACGCCGATCTCGATGATCCAAGCTATGGATTCCGAGGGGTTGATTTCGGATTCATTCAAAAGAATTCCTCGTCTTCCGACTACATCCTCACCAGCAAAAACGGAGCGAAGAGCGAACTCTTCAGCATCTCTGGAACCAGCCTTTACCAATCGCACGATTCCACATATCTTCAATTCGATTCCAGCACTAACATACTGGTGGCAAAGGAAGGAGTGCAGACGTTTTACATTCCATTTGCAGACGGAACTGTCCTCCCCCCGACGAAAATCGAAAATACAAACGGTAATTTCATTACGCTAAACTATCTTGACGGCACCGACCTCTGCCTTAGCAGCATGGTCGACACATTGGGACGAACGATCAGCTTTTCCTACAATCCCAGCGGCAAGCTCGCCAGCATCAGCCAGGGGACGAAAACAATCGCTTTCACCTGGAACACCGCTTATGTTCTCAATTACAACTTCTCTTTGCCGGTGGTCGGAAGCGTTGCCAGCGGAAGCACCCAGACGGTTTTGACCGGGGTGACATTCGCTGATGGAACCGGCGTCAGCTTCCTTTATGGCGACTGGGGGATCGTCAATCGCATAGAGCGCCACAGTACGAGCGGTGCTCTTCGCGGCTATGTGAGCTATAACTTTCCAGCGGCTTCGGCAGGCGCACTCAACGATTCCCCCGGTTTTACTCAGCAAACCATGTCTGACGGCGTGAACACCGCCATCTGGAATTATGGCGTTACCAAGAATTCCTCCGGCCTGGTGACCTCTTTTGCGATTACAGACCCGTCGCAAGTCACGACGACCACAACATTTTCTGCGAACGGAGACTGGCAGGATGGCTTGCCTCTAGGGGAGCAGATCACGGATTCCGGTGGGAAGGTGTGGCGCAAGACCATTCGGACCTGGACTGCGGACAATACCGCCACAGGAGTGAACCCCCATCTGGGTTCAGTAGTCACGCAATCTGATGATGGGACCCAATCCCAGATCAGTTACGCTTATGACGCAAACGGCAACATCACAGATGTAAAGGAATACGATTTTGCAGCCGGAGCGCCCGGGCCTTTGCTGCGCGAGACAGTTACTAATTTCGCGCCGCTCGGAAATCATATTCTGAACCGCCCATCCCAAATCCTGATCAAGGATGGAGCGGGAAACATCATTGCCCGCACGGACTTTGCCTATGACCAATACAGCTCATTTCCGCTAAAGCCGCTCAGCCCTGCCGCGGTGCAGCACGACGACGTTAACTACTCAACCACGCCGACAGCAGCACGCGGCAATCTCACTACGAAAACTGTTTATTCAAATGCCGCGGCCGGAACTGGGGCCATCGCCAGCACATTCACGTACGACATCGCGGGCAACAAAATTGCCGCGCAAACCGGATGCTGCACCCAGGCAAGTTCCACGTTCTCTTCGTTGACGCAATACGCCTTTCCCGACTCCGTCATCATCGGTCCTAGCGGAAGCCAGCTCACTGCGAGCTTTACCTACAACTTCAACACGGGAACCGTAGCCACTGGGACCGATGCGAATGGACAGGTCACTTCCTTCACCTATGATGTTGACGACCGCACAACTAGTGTCCACACGCCAGACGGAATCACCACAACCACAGCGTTCGATGACGTCAGCGCGAGCCCGGGCACCACGAGTTCCAACTCAGCCGATTCCCAAGTCGTAAAAGTCACGAAGGATTTCGCTGGCCGTGTGCTGAGTCAGCAGTTGCTCAACGGAACCGCATTGGTAAGCACCGTCAGTTCTACTCACGACGTCCTCGGCCGGCTTCTTCAGATCAGCAATCCATATGGACCGAGTGACGCGGCTTCTTACACCACCTACAGCTACGATCCGCTGGGCCGCGAAGTCCAGGCGACGGCTCCCGCTCTGGTGAACGGAACTGCCCAAGCGAGCAGTCAGACCACCTATACCGGCCACATTACTCTGCACACCGATCCTGCCGGGCGGCAACGCCGGGAGTACCGGAATGCCCTCGGCCAAATAACACAAGTGGATGAGCCGGGAAATCCCTTTCCCGGAACTGCCTCGCAAGGATCTTTACCCATCAGTGTCCTGCGTGGCTCGGTTACAGTCAGCATTACCGGCGCGGACCGCTCGATCATTGCGCCGGATGCTCCGTTTCCATGCGGCACGAGTTGCCCTAAGATCTATGACAGCGGCGATGCTTGCATCACCATCAACGGTATTAATTATTGTGGTGGATACGCTCAGGGTATGAATGCGACCGCCGCGCTGATGGCAAGTGCGATCTCCATCTCTGTCAACTCCGGGAACGGCAACCCGTATGTCACAGCAACACCGAGTGGCAGCAGCGTAATCTTGGCAGCGAGGAGCGGAGTAACGATCAGTTCGATCCCTATCTCATTCGGGGCAGCCAGCGATGATCCCACCGATTTCCCGACGGGCTCATATCACGGCACGGTCGCCGCTCCTGTATACGACTCCGGCACGGTTTCTGTTTCGGTAAGTGGCTTCACCGGCGCCGCGGTTTCTTACGGGTCTACCTCGGGCAACACCACCGCTCAGCAGA